>NZ_VCKX01000165.1 GCF_005889725.1 Nonomuraea zeae | reverse complement strand
ACACGCAGGAGCCTGCGGGGCGGGACGCAGGTGGTTCTGCGGGGTGGAACGCGTGGGGGCCTGCGAGGGGCGATACGGGTAAGTCGGCGGCGTGGGATTCGCAAGGGTCCGCAGGGCCGGACACGCAGGAGCCTGCGAGGCTGGACGCTGATGGATCTGCCGGATGGGAGGCCGGTGGGCCCATGGGATGGGGCCAGGGTGGTTCTACGGAGAGAGGCTCCGACGAGAGTGGATGGCGGAGAACTGGGGGACGGGGAGCAGGAGGATTTGCTGCTGCTCCGGATCCGGGTTCGGCGCGGAACAGTGCGGATGCGCGTTCAATGTCGGGCAATGCCGAGCTGGGTTCGGTGCCGAATGACGCGGATGCGAGTACGTCGTGGGACGGCGTGCATGCGGGGTCAGCGCAGGATGGCGTTCATGCGGGTTCGTTGCGGAGCGGCGTGCCTGCGGGGTCAGCGTGGGACGGCGGGCATGCGGGTTCAGAGTGGAACGGTGCAGACGCAGGTTCGATGTCGAGCGGTGCGGATCTGGGGTCGGCGCGAAAGGGCGTGGGGGAGGGGGCGGCCCGGAAGGGTGCCTCAGGGCGTAGGAGGGACGGGGCCTCGGGGCGTGGGAGGAGAGCCAAAGCGGGGGCGCATCTGTCGCATGCCAGCTTCGCCGCCCTGGCCACGGTGACGATCGCGGCGGTCACGGTGATCGCGGCGGGTGGCGACGGGATGCACATCGGGGGCGGTTCGCTGCTGCCCGGCAACCCGGTCACTGCGCAGCCCTATGGCACAGCCGAGTCCACCGTGCGCCCAACCGCCTCGCCCACTGGCGGCATCCCGCCGACCAGGGCCGGGACCACCACGACGGCTTTACCTGCCACGCCCACGATCTACGTGACGCAAACCCGTACAAAGAGACCGCTCACAGTGCTCAGCCCCTCTCCGGACAGGGGTCGGAGCACGTTCCGGCCGTCGAACAGCAGCGGTCCTGGCGACCAAGGTGGGGAAGGCTCCGGCGAGTGCGCCAGTCCGATCGGGAGAAAACGCGGCAACGCGGTCAGGCGCGACTGCCCGCAACCGTCGAGTTCGATCAGCACGATTCCGCAGGACGGGCCCGGTGAATCACCTGATCCCTCAGTGTCGGTTTCGCCTACCCCGACGGAGTCGACAACCGGATCTTCCTGAGACGGGGCGTATCGGCCCGATTGCACTGAGACCACACACCGCGCTCGGCCCTCAGCCCGTCCGATGGGTCTGAACGGTCACCGGCGTAACTCCTGATCGAGGAGAACTGCTGTACCTGATGAGTGCTGTGATCGATCAAGGAGAACGTACCTAGGGGCCCACCGCTCGGGTCGATCCGATGGAACGCAATGTAGCTAGGAACGTGTCAGTGGCTCCTCAACGGCGTTGATCTTTGGGTTAACGAACGTGCTTCCACTGCCAAAGACCCTCTGAGCTGGGTATCAGTGGGAGGTTCGGTCGCGGTGGCGGCGGGCGGCGCGGATTTCGGCGTCGGCGACCTTGTCGTCCAGCAGTGCGTATAGCTGGGTGGTTTCTGTGGAGGCGTGGCCGAGGCGGCGGCGGACGGCCTCGATGGACACGCCGGCGTTGATGAGCTCGGTGGCGTGGGCGTGGCGCAGCTGGTGGATGTCGATCTCGACGCCAGCCTGCGCGCAGCAGCCCTGCCAGGGGTGGTGGGCGGCGTCGTAGGACAGGGACCCGCCCCGGCTGTTGATCGAGGCGCGGAACAGCGGCCCGGCGGTGTAGCCGGCGCGGGCCAGGTAGAGGTTGAGCAGGGCGACGTACCCGCGGTCGTCCAGCAGGACAGTGCGCACGCTGCCGCCCTTGCCGTGGATGCGGACGTGTTCGTCGTCCAGGCGCAGATCGAGGTCCTCCACGTAGAGACCGCGTACCTCGGTGGCGCGGGCGCCGCAGACGTAGGCGGTCTCGAACAGCACCCGGTCGCGCAGCCGGTCCAGCGGCAGGTCCTTGCGCGGCCGCCGTGAGCAGATCAACGCGAGGACCTTGGCGACGCCGGCGGCCGCGGCCGGGCGGGGCAGGGCCTTCGGGACTTTGACGGTGTCGATCCGGTCCATCGGGTTGGCCTGCAGCAGGTCGTGGCGGATCGCCCACTTGGTGAAGGAGGCGATGGCGGCGCGCCTGCGCTTGCGGCCGGCGACAGGTCAGCGAGCTCGGCCAGGAACGCGTGGATCGGCATCGCGGTCAGCTGTGCGATGTCCTCGCCGTGGTGGGCGGCGAAGGCGATCAGGTCGCCGCGGTAGGCGCGCAGGGTGTGCGGCGAGGCGCCGGCGTTGGCCAGATCGGTGAGGAAGTCGTCGAGATGGCGGGTGAGCGGGTGGGCGCGGCCGAGTTGCTCGGCGATGACCGGATCCATTCGGTACGCCTCCACATCCGCCGAGTTGCCAGATAACCGGGAAACGAAGTGTTCGCTCCGGATGGTGGTCACCCGGCTCGCGCTACGCCGGTGATCGCTGTCTTGCCAGATAACGATAGTTATCAAGCAACTCGTCATGTAGGGCACGCATTCACTGGTTGCTCCTTAGATGCAACCATGGTTACCGTAACTGTGGTTGCGTCCCTGAGTGGGTGGATGCATGGAGGTGACGGTGACAGGTACGGCGGGGCAGTGGGTGCTGCTGGCGTATCGCATTCCGCGCCAGCCCTCGACGCTGCGGATCTCGATCTGGCGCAAGCTGGACCGGCTCGGCGTGGCGCGGCTGGGCGACGGGCTGGTGGCGCTGCCCGCTGATGCCCGTACTCGGGAGCAGATCGATTGGATTGCTGAGGAGATCGGGGAGATGGGCGGCAGCTCCACCGTGTGGTTGGCCGCCGCCGGCAGCGTGGCGCAGGAGAAGGCCATCGCCGCCGAGATGCGTCAGGCGCGGGGCGCGGAGTACCGGGCGGTGCTCGAGCAGGCTGAGGCGGCGGCCCGGGCGCGGCCCGGGGAGCGCAGCCGCGCTGTGAAGCGGCTGCAGGCCGAGCTGCGCAGGATCGGCCGGCGCGACTACTTCCCGCCAGCCGAGCGCGATGCCGCGCAGCGCGCGGTGCGGGCGCTGGCCGAAGCCAGCCCGAGCGAGGTGACGCGATGAGGTGGGCGACCCGTGCCGGCGTGCACATCGACCGGGCCGCGTGCGCCTGGCTGATCCGCCGGCACCTCGATCCGGAGCCGGAGTTTGTGTTCGTCGACGATCCCGCATCGGTGCCCGCTGACGCGACGCCGTTCGACATGCGCGGGGCCGAGCTGTCGCATCACGGCGCCGACTGCAGCTTCGAGACGATCCTGCGCCGCTACCAGCTCGACGATCCGGTGTTGTGGAAGATCGCCGAGATTGTGCACGAGGCCGACATCGACGACGAGCGGTTCGATGCGCCGGAGGCGCGGGGCGTGGATGTGATCCTGCGCGGGCTGTCGATGATCTGCGATGACGAACAGGTGCTGGAGATCACCGGGCCGGTCTTCGACGGGCTGTATGAGTTCCACCGGCGCGCGCTGCTGTTGGGCCGGGAACCGGCATGAGCCCGGCCGGCGGCGTGGGTGGCGGCGTGGGTGGCCGTGTGGTCGGCCTGCTGCTGATCTCCCAGGCGCTGCGCGGTCTCGGGTACGGCATCGCGGCCGTGCAGCTCGGCGCGATCCTGCGGCTGGATGGCCTGACCCCCGCCAGGGTGGGGCTGATGCTGGCGGCCATCCTGGCCGGTACGCTCGTCGCCGGCCTGGCGCTGGCGCGGTGGGGGGATCTTGCCGGTCGCCGCCGGACCTACGCCGCCCTGTACGGGGCGCTGGTGTGCGCGGGAATCATCATCGCGTTCGGCGCGCCGCCCTGGCTGCCGGCGGTGGTGGCCATGACCGGCGCGCTGTCGGTCGAGGTCATAGAGTCCGGGCCGTTCACCACGCTGGAGCAGGTCATGCCGGCCGGCACGGGGCGGCCGCAGCGCGAGGTGGTGCGGGGGTTCGGCCTGTACAACGCGGTCGCCGTCGTCGCCGGGACAGCGGGTGCGCTGCTCGGTGCGCTGCCGGCGGATCGGCGGCTGCTCGGCGAGGTCCTGGCCGTCGTGGGGGCGGCCGGGGTGATGCTGGGTACACGGTTGCCCGCGAGCGTCGAGGCGCCCGCCGCGCACCCGGGACTACCGCGCACCCGAATGCTGGCGCGTTCGCGCGGCCCGGGGGTGTTGAGGAGCGCGTCCCTGCTGGCCGCGCCCGTGGTGGCGGCGCGGGTCGGGCTGCTGCGCACGATGGTGTTCACCCACATCCCGTCCAACCTGCTGCTGGCCGCCGTCCCGTTCGCGCCCGCCCTGCCTGGGGCGATCGCGCTGCTGATGGCACGAGCCTGCCTGTCGCAGATGGACGTGCCCACCCGGCAGGCGTACGTGATGGCCCTGGTCCCCCGAACAGGAGCGGACCGCGGCCGCGGCCCTCACCAACACCGCCCGCTACCTCACCCGACCGGCCGGACCCGCGCTGGCCGGGCTGATCCTGCCCTTCGGGCTGGTGCTCCCGTTCGTCATCGCCGGAGCCGTCAAGACCGCCTACGACCTGACCCTGTGGCGGATCTTCCGATCCGTCCGCCTGCCCGCCGACCAGCACTCCCCCTGATGAGGTCAACGTGACGACGGAAGTAACCCGCGATGTGATCCCGTTCCGGCAGGCCGTACGCGCCTGGTTCGGCATCTCGCTGCAGACGTTCGGCGGCCCGGCCGGGCAGATCGCCGTCATGCAGCGCACCCTGGTGGAGGAGAAACGCTGGATCGGCCAGCAGCGCTTCAACCACGCCCTCAACTACTGCATGCTGCTGCCCGGACCCGAAGCCCAGCAGCTGGCCATCTACGTCGGCTGGCTGCTGAACGGCACCCGCGGCGGCCTGGTCGCCGGAACCCTGTTCGTGCTGCCGGGCATGCTGGCGCTGCTCGCCCTGTCGGCCGTATACGTGCTGTGGCAGGACACCACGGCGGTGACCGCCCTGTTCGCCGGGATCGCCCCGGCCGTGCTGGCCATCGTCGCCCAGGCCGTCATCCGGGTCGCCAAGCGCTCGCTGACCCACCCGCTGTTCGTCGCCGTCGCGGTGGCCGCCTTCGCCGCGCTCGCGCTGTTCGGCGTGCCGTTCCCCGTCGTGATCGCCGTCGCCGCGCTCATCGGCTGGACGGTGCACAAGCTGGCCCCGCAGGTCCTGGCGAAAGGGAACGGGCACGGCGGTGACGGCGGCCCGGCGCCGCTGATCCCCGATGATGCCCTGCACCACGCCCAGCCCAGCTGGCGCTCGGCGGGCAAGATCCTCGCCGTGGGGCTGGTCGTCTGGTGGCTGCCGGTGGCCGCGGTGGCGCTCTTCCTCGGCACCGACAGCGTCTTCACCACCCAGGGGCTGTTCTTCTCCGGCGCCGCGCTGGTCACCTTCGGCGGCGCGTATGCGGTGCTGGCGTTCGTCGCACAGCGAGCCGTGGAGGTCTACGGCTGGCTGAGCCCGGGAGAGATGGTGCGCGGGCTGGCCCTGGCCGAGACCACGCCGGGCCCGCTCATCATGGTGGTGCAGTTCGTCGCCTTCCTCGGCGCCTACCGCGACCCCGGAGCCCTGACGCCGTGGGCCGGCGCGCTGCTGGGAGCGTTGCTGACGACCTGGGTCACGTTCGTGCCGTGCTTCCTGTTCATCTTCCTCGGCGCCCCCTACGTCGAAAAGCTGCGGCACAACGCGGCCATCAGCGCCGCCCTGACCGGCATCACCGCCTCCGTGGTCGGGGTCATCGCCAACCTGGCGCTCTACTTCGCCGAGCACACCCTGTTCGAGCGCATCTTCACCTGGGCGTGGGGACCCTTCAGCATCCCGCTCCCCGACCTGGGCACGCTCAGCCCGGTCGCGTTCGGGATCACGCTGGCTGCGCTCGTGATGACGTTCGCGCTGAAGTGGCCGATGCTGCGCATCCTCGGCATCTGCGCCCTGCTCGGCATCGGCACGATCCTGCTGCCGTAAGGCATACCCCGCGGGCCTGGGCAGGGTGAGCGGTCGATGCCGTCACGAACCCGCTCCCAGCAATGCTTTAACTGAGTTGTTGGCCTCTTCTCGCAGGTCAGAGGGTCAGTTGGGTCTAGGAGGTTCTGCCGACAGGAACACGGCGATGTCGTTGTCGGTGCCCGGTAAGGGCGAGATGAGCCGCCAGCCGAGGCTGCGGTAGAAGGCGATGGCGCTGGTGACGTATCGGTGCGTCAGGAGCCAGGCCCGGCCTTGGGGTGCGTCGCTTGCGAGGGCGCGCAGGAGGGCGCGGCCGGCCGCCAGCACGTTCCTCGCCAGTATCTTCGAGCCGTCACAGCACTCGGCGAGGACGAGGTGTCCTTCTCGGCACTCTTCTCGTGCCCGTCCAGGTGCTCAAGCAGCGCCGCGAACTGCTCACCGACCCGGTTGGACCGCACGGCCCTGGGCACGGACGCCAGCAGCTGGCCGCCGGTCTTCCGGCAGCGCAGGGTTCATCCCGTCCAGCGCCAGCTCGTGGCCGCGGACGGCGCGGACCCACGTGAGGGGAGTCGTCATGGCGACGACTATGTCAGCGGGCACCGACAATCGTCCCGGTCTCGAACGCCGGAGGGTGCTTGATCACGGTTTGGCGTCGCGCGACCAGATGATCTTGACGTGGGAGCACCCGTCAGACGTTATTAGAACACATGTTCCCGTCCTGGCAGGAGGCTCTCGTGTCCCCATCCCTGGTTCGCCGATTAGTCGCTTACTGCGGCGCCGCCGGCCTGATCACCGGCCTGCTCACCGTCACGGCCCCCGCCGCCTCGGCGGCCGGCACCACCACCGACCTCGGGGTCACCGACTCCTACACTGCCGACCTAGCCGTCGGCGGCGGCCGGGTGTTCGTTCCCGCCGGCGACCGCATCATCGTGGCCGACACTGACGGAAACCTCACCGGCGGCGTCGTCACCGGCCTGCCCGGCCTCCAAGAGCTGGCCGTGAACGCGGACGGCACCCGCCTGTACGCGGCTCTCACCGCCTCGAACGAGGTCGCCGAGATCGACACCGCGAGCCTCGCCGTCACCCGCCGGATCGACCTGTCGGCCCACCCCTGCCCGTCCACCCTGGCGTTGCTGGGCGAGCGGTTGTGGGTGGGGCACGGATGCGACAACGGCCCCGGCGGCGTCGTCGCCCTGGATCTCAGCGCGAGCGCCCCGGCGCCCGTGGCGGTCGGGGGTGAGCACCTGCGGCCTCCCGTACTCGCGGCCGCCGGCGACACGCTCGTGGTCGGCCAGACCGCGCTGCACCACGCCGACATGCTGGTCTATGACCTCGGCGAGGGCGCCCCCGCGCTGCGCGGCACGATCGACGGCGAGGAGTGGCGCATCGACTCCCTGCGCGACCTCACCCTGAGCTCCGACGGCGGCACCCTGTTCAGCGCGGCCGACACCCCCGGTCACTTCACCAGGTACGACACCAGGACCCTGGCGGCGACCGGCACCTACGGCGACGGCTGGGACGGGTACCCGTCCGCCGTGGCGCTCGGCTCGGACGGCGCGTACGTCGCGGCCGGACGCCAGTGGGGCAGCACCGACCTCACCCTCTACGACGCCGCGACGGGCGCGGAGCTGTTCGCGGCCGACCAGCCGGACGCCGAACTGCTCCCGGACGGCGTCGCGTTCTCCGGCACGGACGTCTTCGCGCTGCTGCGCAGTTCCACGGATCGGCTGCTGCTGTGGCGGGTGACGGGCGTCGCGCTACCGGCCACCAAGCTCACGGTGACGGCCCCCGTGGACGCGTACGCCGGCTCGCCAATCACCGTCGAGGGGCGGCTCACCCGCGCCGATGGCGAGGCGCTCGGGCTCAAGCCGCTCACGGTGATTCAGTACCTGCCCGGCTGGACGAAACTGCCGATCACTGGCGTGACGACGCGGCAGGACGGCACGTTCACCTTCGAGGACACGCCCGTCTTTGAGCTGCCGCCGTACATCGGCGAGGTGATCTACTGGGTGTTCTGGGACGGCGACCACGGCCACCGCCGCAGCAGCGCCTCCGTCACCGTGACGGTCAAGCGCGAAGCCACGCTCACCCTGACAGGGCCGCAGTCCGGCGTCGCCGGCACGGCCGTGGAGCTGAGCGGCGTCTTGACGGCGGGCGGCAGGCTGCCCTCTCCGGGGTCCACGCTCACCGTTCAGCGCACCCTGTACGTCAAGGGCACCAGCGGTAAGACCGTCAAGCTCCCGCCGGTGAGGGTGAACGCCGACGGCACGTACACGTTCACCGACACGCCCGCCAACGCTGGCAGGTACAGCTACCTCGCGAGCTATGCGGGAGACGGCGGGACCGGACCGGCCCAGGCCACCCATCAGATCATCGTCAAGTGACCCGATGACCGGTGCCCGGCCGCCAGGCCGGGCACCTCAGCCGGGATCCGGTGGTGACTCACCACGCCCCGCCGACGTGTTCCAGGAGCCAGGGGACGTACGCCAGGTACGCCTGGATCAGGAGCACCAGCACGTCCGCCGAACGCGGTCGCCAGTCGTCGCTCATCGGCTTCCTTCCCGTGCGCGGATTCACGCTCGTAACGCTGGGCGGAGGGTCGGGTAGGTCCCCCCCGTACCAGGGCTCGCCCCCAGGGCCGCCGGTGCCGGCCACGCTGGACGGGCCGGTGCCGGTCAGGGCCCAGTGCAGCGTCTGCCATCCGTCGATGGCATCCTCCACCCGCCAGCAGGGTGGCCACGTCCGCGTCACCCGCCTCCATCGCTTAGGTGGTGGCGCCACTCGCGTGTCTCTCAGGAAAGCCATCTCCAGCAGCTTCTGTCAGCGAAAGTCGTCCCGTCGAACGAGACCCAATCGAAGGTCGCCCGCATGAACGCCGCTTCACCGGCGATGGATGCCTTCTCAAACCCGGCAGCGCCCTGGAAGTCGGCGCACGCCCTGGCGGTGCCCCTCCTGCTGCTGATCTTCCCGGTCGGCGACCTGGACCGGATCCCCACCATCCCGCTCGAGCCCGCCGTTCACCCGCGCACGGCCTGGAAGACCGCCATCGGGGCCGAGCTTCCGGTCCGGTCGGGAGCTGAGGGCATGCCCTACGCAGACCGGAGCGCCATCGGACCCGACGGGCCGACTCGGCTCGAAGCCTGGCGCGCGGTAGCACGGCCGATCGAGCTCTATCAGCAGCTCTCCGACCAAACCGATCTCATGATCAAGGCCACAGGTCGGCTGACCTACCTGGAGCGCGTAAACCAGAGTGAGTCCAGGGAGGCTCAGCATGTCCGCGAGGTTCGCCAGCACCACTTGAACGAGATGGCCATGCTGAGGGAGACGATGGTGGACAGCGGCATCCGCGTGCCCTCCTACGACCCGCAGACGGCGCAGGAGATCATCGAGACCGGGCTGCTGACCTGCCCGGAAGCATTCCCGAGTCTGCCCGCCTCCACAGAGGACGCCTGGCCGCCCCCACTCGATTACAGCGAGCTACATTGCGTCCGGTCGCGCCGACCCGAGCTATGGGCCCTGGTGGGTGCTGTGATCCAGGTATCGGCGGAGAAGCCGTCAGGACTCGGGGAGGCCGGAGGCGGCGCGGTCGGCGTCGATCAGGTCGGTGAGCAGGGCGACAGTGGCGGCGGAGACGTCCCGCAGCGTGGCATCGGGGATCGCTGAGTCGTTTTCGAATGCGCGCTGGATGGTTCGTGCGAGCAGGTCCGCCCGTTGTTCCAAGCCGCTGGCGGGCCCGTTGCTGGGGCTGCTGCCGGGCCCGCCATCGGAGCTGTCGCGGGGCCCGCCGCCAGAGCCTTCGCCGGCGCCTCCGCCGGGACCTCCGCTGGCGCCTCCACCGGGACCGCCCTTGAGGGCGGTGTCAGGGGCGGTGTCTTCGGCTCGCAGGAAGCCCTCGAAGGTTGCCTGGTAGGCGTAGCCGATCTCATCGACGCTCACGTCGTCGCGGAGCAGTCCGCGCTCCGCGAGCAGGTTGAGGTAGTCGCGGGCCATGGCGGCGTGCCGCTGGTCGCGGGCGGTGTCGGGGGAGCTGGTCAGCTTACCGAGCAGGTGCGGGTCCTCCAGGAGGAAGCCCCGCAGCAGCGGGCGGTTCGTGATGGCCAGGAAGTAGGCGCGCGCGAAGTTGTGCAGGAGGCACGCCCGAGGGGCCTGCTGCAGCGCCTGCCGTAGCTCGTCCATCGCACAAAGCACCTCGCGTGCGAAGACCGCGCTGAACAGCTGCTCGCGTGTCTTCCAGTGCAGGTAGACGGTGCCCTTGCCGATGCCGACCCCGTCGGCCACGTCGTCCATGGTGACGCGCCGGTATCCGTGGCTCAGGAGCAGGTCGGCCGCCGTGTCGAGGATCCGGGTGGCTCGTTCGGTTCGCTGCTGAGGGTCTCGGAGGCGTTCGGCGCTGGTGTTCACGCACGGACCTTATGACCAGGTGCGAGATTTCGTCAAACCTAACTTGTAGTTGACGAATTTTCATAAATCGTCATATCGTCAGCATCGGATCACGTTCGACAGCTACAGACAGGAGCACGTCATGAGCGTCAACGGCAGGACCGTCCTGGTCACCGGCGCCACTGGCAACCAGGGCGGCGCCACCGCCCGCCACTTGCTCGCCGACGGCTGGCACGTCCGCGCACTCGTCCGGGACGACACCACGCCCGCCGCTGCCGCGCTGGTCGCCGCCGGCGCCGAGCTCGTCCGCGGTGACCTGGACGATCGCGCTTCCATCGAAGCGGCGGCACGCGGCGCGTACGGCCTCTACAGCGTCCAGTCAGCCAACGACAACGAGGTCACCCAAGGCAAGAATGTCGCGGAGGCCGCCAAGGCCGCGAACGTGCAGCACCTGGTGTACTCCTCGGTGGGCGGGGTCGAGAGCCAGAACCGGTTCTACGTGGAGCACGGCTGGGGCCCTATCGACAAGTGGCAGATCGAGGAGCGCATCCACGACCTGGGCGTGCCCGCGACGATCCTGCGCCCCGCCGGGTTCATGGAGGATTTCACCAGCCCCGCCCGGTTCTTCCAGAACGGCTCGCTCAACGTCCCGTGGCGCGACGACCTGGTGATGCAGCTCATCGCCATCGAGGACACCGGAGTGTTCGCCGCGCTGGCCTTCGCCGAGCCGGACGCCTACCTGGACAGGGCCGTGGAGATCACCGGCGACCGGCTGACCGCCCCGCAGATCGCCGAGGCGCTGAGCACGGCGGCCGGCCGGCCGATCCCGCACACCCGGATTCCGCTCGACGTGCTGTGGGAGCACGACCCCGAAGTGGCGAAGGTCTTCACCTGGGCCGACGACACCTACTACGACACCGACCTCGCACCCCTGTGGAAGACCCACGCCGGCCTCATGGACTTCCCCACCTGGCTCGACCGATCGGGCAAGGCGCGGCTCCTGGCGCAGCTGAACTCCCCGCCGGCGTAACCGGACCCGCCCGATTGGCTGACGAGGGGTGGAACGCGAACGGCATCGCTCGGCACGGCGTGCTGCCTGTCATGGGCCATCAACGGGCGTCGTGCGCCATGATGTGCTGCGCGCCGTGGGCTATCGACGGCGTCGCTCGGCACGACGAGTTGTCCGCCGCGGGCCGTCTCCGGCACGCCTCCCCATCTCTTGCATGAAAGGCCACAGTCATGAACGCCTCACTCGCCGGCCTGGTCACGCGGTGAGTTCACGCGGGATTGGCGGCCGTCCAGCGGGCGGGCACTCTGGACGGGTGGCGCTGACGAGGTTGAGGTGCGAGGTCGTCCGATGGGTGAGTGACGAGCCGTGGCCAGGATGGGTGGAGGTCCGAATGACCGACATCCATGGTCGTCGGTGGTCCTTCTTCGACAAGCCTTCTATTTTCGATGACGCGGGCAGACTGACGCCGGATGCGCCCTATCCGCAGGAGGTCGCAATGGCCTGCGAGGTTCTGACAGCGGGGACCGGGCCGGGCGGCGAGGAGATCGTGCTGATCTCGACGCGCACGCCTTGGGACATCGCCTCGGTGGAAGGGCAGACGGAGTTCCAGGTCAGCGGAGAGCAGCTTGTCCCCGCGAGGTGAGCTTGACGGCTGAAAGGCGGCCGAACACCTGATGCTTGTCATTCTGGCTCGGTCGGCGTGTCCTTCGGCGGGGCCGGACCTGACGATGGGGGGCGGGTTGAGCGAGGCTTGTCGAAACGGTGCTGACTGACGTTAGTCGCGGACGTTGCTGCCCAGAAGCCTCTGGGCCTCTAGCGCGTCGGGGTCTGGCCCCAAGCCGGTGCGTACGTGCCCGTGCAGCGGCGCGAAGTTGCGCGGACGCTCGGCCAAGGGGTGGGAAGGAGGAGGTCGCCGGGCGAAACCCCGAGACCCCGGCTCGGTGGTCGTGAGCACGGCAAGGGGCCGCGCCAGCGCTGGGGGGAGACTGGCGCGGCCCGTTCGCCGGAGGGAACCATCCCATGCCCTGGAGGTGGTCCGGCGAGACTGGGAAACCTAGTGGGCGAACTGCTCTTCCTCGGTCGAGCCCTTGAGCGCGGTGGTCGAGGAGTCGGGTGCGACGGCGGTGCTGACGAGGTCGAAGTAGCCGGTGCCGACCTCGCGCTGGTGCCGGGTGGCGGTGTAGCCGCGCGCCTCGGCGGCGAACTCGGCCTCCTGGAGCTCGACGTACGCGGTCATGCCGTCGGCGGCGTAACCCTGGGCGAGGTCGAACATGCCGTAGTTCAGCGAGTGGAACCCGGCGAGCGTGATGAACTGGAACTTGTACCCCATGTGCCCCAGCTCCCGCTGGAACTTGGCGATCGTGGAGTCGTCCAGATGCTTCTTCCAGTTGAACGACGGCGAGCAGTTGTAGGCGAGCATCTGGTCGGGATACTCGGCCTTGATCGCCTCGGCGAACTCGCGGGCCACGTCCAGGTCGGGCGTGCCGGTCTCCATCCAGAGCAGGTCGGAGTGCGGCGCGTACGCCAGGCCGCGGGCGACGCAGGCCCCCAGGCCGTTGCGGACCCGGTAGAAGCCCTCAGCCGTACGCTCGCCGGTGGTGAACTCCTGGTCGCGCGGGTCCACGTCACTGGTCAGCAGCGTCGCGGCCTGGGCGTCGGTCCGCGCGATGATCAGTGAGGGGACGCCGGCGACGTCCGCGGCGAGGCGGGCGGCGTTGAGGGTCTTGATGTGCTGCCCGGTCGGGATCAGCACCTTGCCGCCCAGATGGCCGCACTTCTTCTCGGAGGCGAGCTGGTCCTCCCAGTGCACGCCCGCGGCGCCGGCCGCGATCATGCCCTTCATCAGCTCGAACGCGTTCAGCACCCCGCCGAACCCGGCCTCCGCGTCCGCCACGATGGGAGCCAGCCAGTGCGGCGCGTCGGAGATGCCCTCCGACCAGGTGATCTGGTCGGCGCGCAACAAGGCGTTGTTGATGCGGCGCACGACGGCCGGCACCGAGTTGGCCGGATACAGGCTCTGGTCCGGGTACGTGTGCCCGCCCAGGTTCGCATCCGCGGCGACCTGCCAGCCGGACAGGTAGATCGCCTTCAGGCCCGCCCTCACCTGCTGCACCGCCTGGTTGCCGGTCAGCGCGCCGAGGCTGTTGACGTAGTCCTCGGTGTGCAAGAGGCGCCACAGCCGCTCGGCGCCGAGCCGGGCCAGCGTGTGCTCCTCCTGAACGCTGCCGCGCAACTTGATCACATCTTCGGCGCTGTAGGTGCGCTCGACACCCTCCCAGCGAGGGTCGTTGTCCCATTCGTCCTGTAGCTGCTCAGCAGCTCCCTTGAGGCGATCGTTCACGGTTCGCTCCTTGTGTCGTCCCCTGGGGCTCACGCCGAGTCTGTGCCCCAGCGGGTCTCGTCAATAGTCGAAATCAAAGAGAAGAATCGTAGAAGTTTCCTCAATCGGGATTACTCGTGGGTATTCAGCTGTGAAGAAATCGCGAGTTTTCCCGTTGGCCTAGACCAATCCGGCAGCGGAAAACCCGGCCGGCGCGCCCCCGGCACCGGCCGGCGAACGATGACGGTGGAGCCGCCGTAGAGGGTAGAAAATGGGCCGAATTTCTGTCTAAGATGCCGTCATGGCGCCCTTGCTAGGTGAAGAACCGCTGTCTTTGACGCAGGAGCTGGATCTGATCGCGTTTGGGCAGCGCCTTCGCCACCTGCGGAAACAGCGCGGTTTGACCCTGTCGGACCTGGGATCGCGCGTCAGCAGGGCGCCCAGCCAGCTCTCGCTGCTGGAGAACGGCAAGCGCGAGCCCAAGCTCTCCCTGCTCAAGTCGCTGGCGACCGCCCTGGGCGTCCCGGTCGAGGAGCTGCTGCGCCGCCAGCCGCCCAACCGTCGCGCCCAGCTGGAGATCGCCCTGGAGGAGGCGCAGCGCGACCCCATCTACGCCGGGCTCGGGCTGCCCAGGCTGAAGGTCTCCGCCCGCGTGCCGAACGACGTGCTCGAACACCTCCTCGGCCTGTACGGCGAGCTGCGCGCCCGGCAGGCCAGGGGCACCGCCACGCCGGAGGAGGCCAGGGTCGCCAATGCCGAGCTCCGGCGCAGGCAGCGCGAGGTGGGTAACTACTTCCCCGTGATCGAGAAGGCCGCCGCCGAGGCCCTCGACGCGGTCGGCTACCGTACGGGCGCGCTGTCGCAGAGCATGATCCAGAGCCTGGTCACGCATTTCGGCTACACCGTGCACACCGCGCAGGACCTGCCGCGCTCGGTACGCTCCATCACCGACCTGCGCAACCGCCGCATCTACGTCAAGCACGAGCAACTCGGGATGCACACCCCGCGCACGATCCTGCTGCAGACGCTCGGGCACCTCGCGCTCGGCCATGACAAGCCCCGCGACTTCGCCGACTTCCTGCGCCAGCGCACCGAGGCGAACTACTTCGCCGCCGCCGTCCTCGTCCCCGAGAAGGCCGCCGCGCTCTACCTCCAGGAGGCCAAGTCCGCCCGCGCGCTGTCGGTGGAGGACCTGCGGGACGTGTTCGCGGTGTCGTACGAGATGGCCGCCCACCGCTTCACCAACCTGGCCACCCATCACCTGGGCCTCGTCTGCCACTTCGTGCGCAACGACGCCGGGGGGACCATCTACAAGGCGTACGAGAACGACGGGATCGTCTTCCCCGCTGACGAGCAGGGGGCCATCGAGGGCCAGCGGATGTGCCTGCAGTGGTCGGGGCGGCAGGTCTTCGCCTCACCCGATCGGTTCTCGGTCTTCTACCAGTATTCGGACTCGCCCACCGGGACCTATTTCTGCGTGGCCCACGTGGACCCGTCGCGCGAGCGGGACTTCGCGATCACGCTCGGGGTGCCGTACAAGGAGTCGCGGTGGTTCCGGGGGCGCGAGACCACCAACCGCACCAAGTCCAACTGCCCGAACGGCGACTGCTGCCGCCGCCCGCCCACCGAGCTGGCCGAGCGGTGGGAGGGCTACGCCTGGCCGTCCGCCCGCGCCAACTCCCACATCCTGGCCGCGCTGCCGCCCGGGTCGTTCCCCGGCGTGGACGAGGCCGATGTCTACACCTTCCTGGAGCGGCACGCCGTCGCCACCTGAGCGATCCGAAAGCGCGGTCAGGAAGGCGCGGTCAGGAAGGCGCGCCCCCGAAGATGCCTTACTCCGGCCGGGCCATTTGCCGATCGCCCTCGGAGGTGGTGCCCTCGGACGTCGCGACCCCCGACGGCGCGGCCTCGGACGGCGCCGCTGGGCGCATCCGGAGGGCGACGATCACCGTGAGGGCGGCGACCACGGCCATGGCCAGGAAGGCGTCGGAGAAGGCGGCGCCTTCGTGCGCGGTGTAGAGGGGATTCACCGCGCCGCCACCCCCCTGCCGCCGTGCGCTCACCAGCGCACCGAGCACGGCCGGTCCGGTGCCGGCTCCCAGGAACTGGGCTCCCTGGAGGATCCCGATGCCGACGCCGACCTGATCGGCCGGCAATGCGCTCGCCGCCGCACTGATGATCGGCGTGATCACGAAGATGAACCCGACGCTGAGCCCGAGAATCCCGGCCCCCGCCGGGATCGGCGACGGGCCTCCCGTGCAGGCCGACAGGAACAGGGCGGACAGGGCGACGATGGCAAGACCTGACAGGACCAGAGGCCGGGTGCCGGCGCGGTCGGCGAGGCGGCCGATCAACGGCGAGACGACGGCGACGGCCAGCCCGGCCGGGATCATGACCAGGGCGCCCGCCCCCGGGCCGAGGTCGTTGACGTCGACCACCAGCAGCGGGACGAGGACCAGGCCGCCGAGGTTGACGGCCATGGCCAGGAACGCGACGACGACCGCGGTCCGGTAGACCCGGTTGGCGAACAGCGCGGGCGGGACGAACGGCTGCGCGGCGCGGGCCGTGCGCCACGCGAAGAGCGCGCCCGCCACGGCCGCCGCGACGAGGCTGCCCCAGGACGAGGGCGCGGCCAGGCCGGCGACCTGCGCCTGGGTGATGCCGTACAGGATCAGACCGGCGCCGAGGCCCAGCAGGATGCCGCCGGGCAGGTCGAACCGGCCCGCACCTACCGGGGCCTGGTCCGGCAGCACGCGGGCCGCCGCCGGGAGCAGGACCAGCGCGACCACGAGCATGAGCCAGAACAGCGCGGGCCAGCCGAGGAGCTCGCCGAGCCCGCCGCCGACGGCCGGCCCGGCGGCGGTGCCGATGCCCGCGGCCGCGGAGACCACGCCGATCCCCGTCCCGCGCCGGTCCGCCGGCATCAGCCTGGTGACGGCGACGATCGAGAGGACGGGGATCGCGGCCGCACCCGTCCCCATCACGATCCGCCCGGCCACGAGCACGAGGAGGTCCGGGGCTAGCGCGCAGATCAGGCTTCCGGCGGCATAGGCCACCAGGGCGAAGCAGAAGAGGCGCCGCAGGCTCACCCGGTCGGAGATGCGGCCGTAGAAGGGGATGCCGACCGAGAACACCAGCAGGAAGCCGGTGACGACCCACGCGAGCTCCGCCTCGGTGGCGTCGAACTCCGCCCCGATCCGGGGGAGCACGAGGTTGACCATGTCGCTGGCGATGACCGTGGCGAGCATCGCCGGCAGGAGAACCGCCGACAGGGCCCGCATCGAGGTGGTTCGTCCGTCGGTCGTCGGTGTGGGTGTCATGTAGCGGGTCCTCCAGCCGGCTTTACTGCCACTGTTGTGGTTACAGTTTGGGCGAGAAAAAAGGCGGAGAGCCCGTCTCCGCCGGTGTCTCAGCGCGACAACCCGAGCTCGCGCTCTCGGTCCAGCACCTGCCGGCGCAGGTCGGCGATGGTCGTGCGGCCGAGCCGTTCTTCCATGGCCCGCTCGGCGTCGCGGAACTCCACTTCGAGCAGGCCCTGGATGTTGCGCCCCACCTCGCACGTGGCGCTGGGCGGATGGGGGTGCCGGGACAGGATCGGCCCCGCCTCGACGGCGGTGTAGGCGTCGAAGAGCGTGATCTCGCGCGGGTCGCGGGCGAGGGACCAGCCGCCGCCGCGCCCTTCGGTGGACCACACCAGGCCGGCGTCCCGCAGGCTGCCGAGGATGCGCCGCACCAGAACCGGATTGCTCTCCAGGCTGTCGGCGATCTCCGCGGAGTTCAGCGACTTGTCGCCCCAGCGGGCCAGCAGGGTGAGCGCGTGAATCGCGACCGCGGTCCTGCTGCTCAGGCCCATCGTGACTCCTCCGCGCCGCGCATCGATCGAACTGCAACAAGGCTAGTTACAGTTCGATGGCCCGTCAACCAGGGCCGGGGGTATAGGCACCTGCGGCCAGCTAATATGCGACGGCCCGGCGATCATTTTTCTCGATGGGGAGCGCATGGACCTGCAGTTGACCGGACGGCGCGCTGTGGTGACCGGCGGGAGCCGGGGCATCGGATACGCGGTGGGCCGCGCTCTCGCGGCCGAGGGCGCCGCCGTGGCCCTGGTGGCCAGGAACGCCCGGCACGTCGAGGAGCAGGCGGCCCGCCTGAGCTCCGAGACGGGCGCCCGGGTCATCGGCGTCGCCGCGGACACCGGCGACGACGCCTCCGTCGCCGCGCTGGCCGAAGCCGCCGTCCGCGGCCTGGGCGGGGTGGACATCCTGGTGAACAACGCGGCCAGGACCAATCCCGGGTCGATCCCGGACGACGACCTGGAAGCCGAGATCAATGTCAAGGTCCGCGGCTACCTGCGCTGCGTCCGCGCGTTCGCCCCGGCCATGGTGGAGCGCGGCTGGGGACGCGTGATCAACATCGGCGGGCTCGCGGCGCGCCAGAGCGGCTCGGTGACCGGCTCGATCCGCAACGTCGCGGTCGCCGCCATGACCAAGAACCTGGCCGACGAGCTCGGCCCCAGCGGCGTCAACGTCACCGTGGTCCACCCCGGCGCGACCCGTACGGAGACCATGCTGGACGTGGCCGGCCGGCGGGCGGCGGCGAGCGGGACCAGCAGGGAGGAGGCCGAGCGGAGGATGGCGGCCTCCGTCTCCATCGGGCGACTGGTGGAGCCCGAGGAGGTCGCGTCCGTGGTCGCCTTCCTCGCCAGCCCGCTCAGCGTGGCGATCAACGGCGACGCGGTGATCGCCGGCGGTGGCACGAAGGGCCCGATTTACTACTGAGCCGGGCCGGCGATGGGTCTACGCCGCGTGCCCGGTCGGCGGGCGCCAGTCCGAGCGGCGGGGCCTGATCGCGCCGCGCAGGTACAGCGCCCCGGCGGCGCGCCGCGCCAGGATGTCGAGCTGGGAGTCGAGGAGCGCCACCTGGGTGTCGGCCAGCTCGGCGCGTACCAGCTCGACGAGGTAGTCCAGCAGCGGCCGGGCATCGGGCTCGGCGCGCGGCTGCGGTGCGATCTCCTCCCGGTGCAGGCCGGGCCGCAGCGGATCTCCCGGGCCGCCGCAGACGCGGCATTCCTCCTGCGCGTCCGGGTCGGCCGGGTCCGTCCACGCCACATACCGGTGAGGCAGCACGTGTGGCTCGAACATGGGCGAATCACCTCTCACCCAGAGTAAACGCCCAGGCCGTGAAACGCTCCTCACCAGATCAGGGGTCGCCGACCGGCACGGGGATGCGCGCCTCGACCTTGAACGACGCGCGGTCGGCGCGATAGACGTCACGCGCGAACTCGATGCAGCGGCCGTCGGCGGTGTAGGTGCGGCGGGTCAGCAGGACGCCGTTGGAGGCGCTGCGCACCTTCAGCCGGGCGCACGACGCGTCGTCGATGACGATGGACTCGATGACCGCGGAGGCATCGGTGGGCACGACGGCGTAGTGGTCGCGCAGGATGTGCCAGAGCGAGCCGGTGAGGGGCTGCTCCAGGAGCCCCGGCGTGAGGGCGCTGGGGAAGTAGGTGGTCTCCAGCGCGATCGGCTCGTCGTCGGCGAAGCGCAGCCGATGCAGGGCGTGCACGGTCTCCTCGCCGGCGAGGTCGAGCGCCTCCTTCGCCGAGGGGGTCGGCGGGCGCTCCTCGGCCCAGATGAGCTGGGCCGACGGGCGCCGCCCGGCCAGGATGATCTCGTCGGAGAAGCTGCCGATGTGGAAGGGCACCCGCGGCTCGGCCACGAACGTCCCGCGCGGCGGCCGCCGGTAGACGTATCCCTCCTTCTCCAGCAGGGCCAGGGCCTGCCGTGCGGTCATCCGGCTGACGCCGTAGGTCTCGCTGAGCTCCCGTTCGGACGGCATGAGCGTGTGCGGGCCGAGCTTCTCGCCGGTGATGCGATCGCGGAGCTCCGCGGCGATCGTCACGTAACGCGGCGATGTTGCGGTCTTGTGAACTCTCGTCCCCATGGTTGACACCATAGCCCGTTTGGACGGTACCTTGCGGTCTACACCACATGGTATATACCAAGAGGGAGGTTGCGATGAGAGAACACACACCAGACAGCGACGGACTGGCCCGGTTCGGCTACGAGCAGTCCTTCGAGCGGCGGACCGGCAGGTTCGCCTCGTTCGCCGTGGCCTTCGCGTTCGTCTCGATCGCGACCGGCATCTTCACCACCTACGGGTCGGTGCTGAACTCCTCGGGGCCGCTCGGCATCTGGACGTGGCCGATCGCGGTGGCCGGCCAGCTCGCGGTCGCGTTCGTGATCGGCTCGCTGGCCTCCCGGATCCCGGTGACCGGGTACGCCTACCAGTGGACGTCCCGCCTGGCCAACCCGGTGCTCGGGTGGATCATCGGCTGGATCTCGTTCATGTTCCTCGCCGTCGTCGTCGTGGCCGTGGACTACACGGTGGCCTCGACGGTCCTGCCCGTCCTGCTGGACTACACGGCCGGCGCCGGCATCACCTGGGCGGTCACCGCGGTCATCCTGCTCGCGCAGGCCGCGCTCGTCGGCGGCTCCACCCGGTGGTCGGAGAAGGTCAACAACGCCGCCGTGTCGGCCGAGCTCGTCGGCATGGTGCTGCTGACCTTCCTGCTGCTCGTCGTGGCCGCGGTCCGCAACGACATGGACTTCGGCAACCTGTGGAGCAGAGGGGCCGTGCCCGCCGAGGGCTACTGGAGCTTCGGCGACCTGACCTCGGCCGGGCCGTGGATGCTGGGCTTCCTGCTCGGCGCGTTCACCATCGTCGGGTTCGAGTCGGCGGCCAACCTCGCCGAGGAGACCAACGACCCCGAGCGGGTGGTCCCGCGCGCCATGTGGCAGGCCGTCCTGGCCTCGGGCGTCCTGGGCTTCCTGTTCCTGGTCGCGGTGACGCTCGCGGCCGGCGACCCGGTGGCGCTCGCCGCGTCCGGCACCCCGATCGCCGACGTCATCAAGGACACCCTGGGCCCGGTCGTCGCCACGCTCCTGCTGCTGCTCGTCGTGCTGGCGATCTTCGCCTGCGGCCTGGTCATCATGATGACGGGCACCCGCCTCACCTGGGCGATGTCCCGCGACGAGCGGTTCCCGGGCTGGCGGCAGTGGCGGCAGGTCTCGCCGCGGTTCGGCACCCCGCTCCGGGCGACGGTGTTCTACGTGCTGCTCGCCGAGGTGATCCTGGGGCTGTTCTCGGCCTTCTCGGAGGACGCGCTGTTCACCCTGTTCGGCGCGGCCACGCTGCTGCCGGCCGTCATCTACGCCGCGACCGTCGCGCTCTACCTCGCCAAGCGGCGGGCGCTGCCGGACGGCAAGTTCGACCTCGGCGCCTGGGAGAAGCCCGTGCTGGCGGTGTCGGTCGTCTGGCTGGTGTTCGAGCTGTCCCTCTTCCGCGACGCCTCCTTCCGCGACGCCTGGCTCTACGTTCTGGTGATGGTCGTGGTCGGCGCGGCGTACCTCGTGACGCTGCTGGCGACCCGCGGCCGCCGGGCGCTGGACATGCCCGACATGCACTCGATCGACAGCGCGTTCGCGCAGAAGGAGCAGATCTGACGATGCACATCCTCGCGATCGACCAGGGGACGTCCGGGACCAAGGCCATCGTCGTGGACGCGGGCGGCGCTGTCCTGGCGATCGCCGAGGAAGCCCTGCGCCCGCGCTACCTGGAGGGCGGCGGCGTCGAGCAGGACCCGCACGCCCTGCTCGGCTCCGTCCTGACCGCCGGGCGGCGCGCCGCCGCCGCGGCGGGCGTGCCGCTGGACGCGGTCGCCCTGGCCAACCAGGGGGAGACCGTCCTGGCCTGGGACCCCGCCACCGGCGAGCCGCTCACCGCGGCCATCGTCTGGCAGGACCGCCGGGCCGAACGATGGTGCGCGGCGCGGGCCGGGCACGCCGACCGGCTCGCCGAGCTCACCGGCCTCGTGCTCGACCCGTACTTCTCGGCGCCGAAGATGCGCTGGATCCGGGACGAGCTGACCGGCGAGGGCGTCGTGACGACCACCGACACCTGGCTCGTGCACCGGTTGTGCGGGGCGTTCGTCACCGACGCGTCCACCGCCAGCCGGTCCCTGCTGCTCGGCCTGGAGGACACGCAGTGGAACGGCGAGCTGCTCGACGTCTTCGGGCTCGGGGCGGAGCGGCTGCCCGACATCGTCGCCAGCGACGCCGTCGTCGGCACCACCACCGCGTTCGGCCCCGAGATCCCGGTGACCGGCCTGATCGTCGACCAGCAGGCCGCCCTCCTGGCCGAAGCCTGCCTTGAGGCGGGCACCGCCAAATGCACCTACGGCACGGGCGCCTTCCTCCTCGCCCAGCTCGGGACGTCCCCCGCGCGCTCGGCCTCCGGCCTGGCGACGTCGATCGCCTGGCGGCTGCGCGGCGAGACCCGCTACTGCGTGGACGGCCAGGTCTACACCGCCGCCTCGGCCGTGCGCTGGCTCGCCGACCTCGGCCTCATCTCCGGCGCCGACCAGCTCGACGCCGTCGCGGCCCCGAGCGGCGACGGCGTGCTGTGCGTGCCGGCGCTCGCCGGGCTGGCCGCGCCCTGGTGGGACGCCACCGCCACCGCCTCGTTCACCGGCATGACGCTCAGCACCGGCCGCGGCCAGCTCGTACGCGCGCTGCTCGAAGGCGTCGCCGCCCAGGTCGCCGCGCTGAGCACGCTGGCCGGCGCGGACCTCGGCGCGCCGCTGACCCGGCTGCGGGTGGACGGCGGCCTGACCCGCTCGCGCGTCCTCATGCAGGCGCAGGCCGACCTCGCCCAGCTGCCGGTGGAGGTCTACCCGTCGCCGCACGCGACGCCGCTGGGCGCCGCCGCCTGCGCCCGGCTGGCCCTCGACCCCGCGCTCGACCCGGCCGCGGCGGTCGGCGGCTGGCGGCCGTCGGCCACCTACGAGCCCGCCTGGTCCGCCGGCCGCGCCGCCGAGTACCTGGAGCGGTGGCAGGCCGCCGCCCGCGCCACCCTGTCCGCGAAGCCGTCGAAGGAGAACCAGTGAGCACGTACGACGTCGCCGTGATCGGCGGCGGCATCGTCGGATCGGCCATCGCCCGCCTGCTGGGCGGCACCGCCCTGTCGGTGGCGCTGCTGGAGGCGCGCGACGACGTGGGCGACGGCACCAGCAAGGCCAACACCGCGATCCTGCACACCGGCTTCGACGCCAAGCCGGGCACCCTGGAGTCCCGCCTGGTCGCCCGCGGCTACGACCTGCTCGGCGAGTACGCGCAGGCCACCGGCATCCCGGTCGAACGCACCGGGGCGCTGCTCGTCGCCTGGACGCCCGAACAGCTCGACGCCCTGCCCGGGCTGCGCGACAAGGCCGGGCGCAACGGCTACACCGCCTGCGAGATCGTCGACGCGGCCGAGGTCTACCGCAGGGTCCCCGACCTCGGCGCGGGCGCGCTCGGCGGCCTGACCGTGCCCGGCGAGTCCATCATCTGCACCTGGACGACGAACCTGGCCCTGGCCACCGACGCCGTCAACCGGGGCGTGCGGCTGCTGCGCGGCCACCGCGTCACCGAGGTCCGCACCGGCGCGGAGACCACCCGCCTGACGACCACCGCGGGCGAGGTCACCGCCCGGTGGGTGATCAACGCCGCCGGGCTCGGCGCCGACGCCATCGACGCCCTCTTCGGGTACGACCGCTTCACCGTCACGCCGCGCCGCGGCGAGCTGCTGGTCTTCGACAAGCTCGCCCGGCCGCTGGCGCCCTGCATCGTGCTGCCGGTGCCCTCGTCCGCGGGCAAGGGCGTGCTCGTCAGCCCCACCATCTACGGCAACGTCATGGTCGGCCCGACGGCCGAGGACCTCACCGACCGCACCGCCACCGGCACCTCCGAGGCGGGGCTGGAGTTCCTGCGCGAGAAGGGCGCGGCGCTCATGCCCCGGCTGATGGAGGAGGAGGTCACCGCCACCTACGCGGGCCTGCGCGCCGCCATCGGGCAGGACGACTACCTCATCGACCTCGACGCCGGCCGGCGCTACCTCCTGGTCGGCGGCATCCGCTCCACCGGCCTGACCGCCGGCATGGCGATCGCCGAACACCTTGGCGAGCTGCTCGCCGGCCATCTCGACCTCACCGAGCGCGCCGGGCTGCCCGCGCCGCCTCGCATGCCCAACCTGGGCGAAGCCTTCGAGCGGCCGTACCAGGACGCCGCCGCGATCGCCGCCGACCCCGAGTACGGCCGCATCGTCTGCTTCTGCGAGCGGGTGACGCGGGGGGAGATCCGCGACGCGCTGGCCTCGGTCGTCCCGCCCGCCGGGCTGGACGGCCTGCGCCGCCGTACCAGGGCCATGAACGGGCGCTGCCAGGGCTTCTACTGCGGAGCCCGGGTGCGCGAGATCTTCGAGGGGGAAGCGGAATGACCGAGCGGGTACGCGTGGCCGTGATCGGCGGGGGCCCGGCGGGCCTGACGGCGGCCGCCGCGCTCGCGCCGCAGGTGGACGGCGACGTCCTGGTCCTGGAGCGCGAGCAGGAGACCGGCGGCATCCCCCGGCACAGCGACCACCCCGGCTACGGCCTGCGCGACCTGCGCAGGTTCATGTCCGGACCGGAATACGCCCGCAGGCTGACGCGCGCCGCCCGCGAGGCCGGGGCGCGGCTGGAGACCGAGGCCATGGTCACCGGATGGTCCGGGGAGCGGACCCTGGAGGTGACCTCGCCGCGCGGCCGCCGCCTCGTCCAGGCCGACGCGGTGGTCCTGGCGACCGGCGCCCGCGAGCGGCCCCGCTCGGCCCGGCTCATCGCCGGCGACCGGCCCGACGGCGTCTACACCACCGGGCAGCTGCAGAACCTCGTCCACCTCCAGCACCGCGAGGTCGGGCGGCGTGCCGTGGTCGTCGGCGCGGAGCTGGTCAGCTGGTCGGCGGTCCTGACCCTGCACGAGGCGGGCTGCCGCACGGTGCTGATGACCAGCGAGTACGCAAAGCCGGAGGCCTACACCGCCTTCCGCGTCCCCGGCCGGCTGGCCTTCGGGGTGCTCGTCCGGGCCCGCACCAGGCTCGTCGCCGTCCACGGCAAGGGCCGGGTGACCTCCGTCGACATCGAGGACCTCGACACCGGGGAACGCCGCCGCGTCCCCTGCGACACGGTGATCACCACCGGCGACTGGATCCCCGACCACGAGCTCGCCCGCACCGGCGGCCTGGACATGGACCGGGCCACGCTCGGGCCGCGCGTGGACACCTCCCTGGCCACGAGCCTGCCCGGCGTGTTCGCGGCCGGGAACCTCCTGCACCCGGTCGACACCGCCGACGTCGCCGCGCTCGACGGCCGGCACGTGGCCGCCGCCGTCCTCGGGCACCTGGCCGGCGCCCCCGCCCCGGCCGGCGGGGTGCCGCTGGTGGCGCAGGCGCCCCTGCGCTGGGTCGCGCCGCAGATCGTCCGCCCCGGTGGGCCGCCGCCCTCGCGGGGCAAGCTCCTGCTGTGGTCGGACGCCTTCCGGACGCTGCCCCGGGTCACCGCCACCCAGGACGGGCGCCTGCTCGGCCGGACCCGGCTGCCGTGGCCCGCCGCCCCCGGCCGGGTCTTCCGCGTCCCCTTCTCGCTCGTGGCCGGCGCCGATCCCGCGGGCGGTCCCGTACGCCTCGCGCTGGAGTGACCCGGGACGCCGCCCCGACCCGGCGATTTCACTTTTGGTAAAGGTATAGCCCGTGAAATCGTGGGGTCATGGACCCAGTCGAGCAATTGCTGCATCCGGTACGGCTGCGCATCGTGCACGCCCTCGCCGCCGGGCGGACGCTGACGACCACGCAGCTGTGCGCGCGCCTGCCCGAGGTGTCGAAGGTGACGGTGTACCGCCAGGTCGCGCTCCTGACCGAAGGGGGCTTCCTGGAGGTGGAGTCCGAGCAGCGGGTACGCGGCGCCGTCGAGCGCCGCTACCGGCTGCGCCAGGACCGGCCCGCCATCGACGCCGCCGCGGCCGCCGCGATGTCGCTCGACGACCACCGCAGGGGGTTCGCCGCGGCCATGGCCGTCCTGATCAGCGAGTTCAACGCCTACCTGGACCGTGACGGCGCCGACCCGGTCGCCGACGCGGTGTCCTACCGGCAGGGGACGCTGTGGCTCAGCCCGGAGGAGCTCGCCGCGATGGTCACCGGCCTGCTCGCCGTCCTGCGCGGCAGCGCCGCCAACACCCCGGCGCCGGGCCGCGCTCCGTACCTGCTCAGCGCGATCCTGTTCCCCGCCGGGCAGGCGCCACCGGACGAGCCGGACGACGGCGGGCTATAGCCCCGCGTGCTGGACGGCCAGGCGGGGCAGGACGTACTCGCCCACCCGGTACGCCTCCTCCAGATGCGGCCACCCCGACAGCACGAACTCCTGCACCCCCGCCGCCGCGTAGGCCCGCATCAGCCCGGCGACCTCGTCGTACGAGCCCACCAGCGCGGTGCCGGCGCCCTCGCGCACCAGCCCGACGCCCGCCCACAGCCCCGGATGGATCTCCAGGTCGCGGGTGTCGCCGGCGTGCAGGCCGACCATGCGGCTCTGGCCCACGGAGTCGTAGCGGGCGAAGCGGCGCTGGGCCTCGGCGATCCGCGCCCGGTCCATGCCCGCCAGCAGCCGGTCGGCCTCGGCCCACGCCGACTCGGAGGTGTCGCGGGCGATGACGTGCACGCGCAGGCCGTACCGGAGCTCGCGCCCGAGTGGCGCGGCCAGCTCGCGCAGCCGCGTGATGCGCTCGGCGATCGCGGCCGGCGGCTCGCCCCACATGAGCACCACGTCGGCCTGGCGGGCGGCGACCTGCTCGGCGGCGGGGGAGGCGCCCCCGAAGTACAGCTCGGGGCGGGGGTCGAGCGGCGCGGACAGGCCGCCGCCCTCCACCCGGTAGTGCGTGCCCTGGTGGTCGAACGGCACGCCCTCCCAGGCGCGGCGCAGCACGTGCAGGAACTCGCCGGTCCTGGCGTAGCGGGCGTCGTGGTCGAGGAAGTCTCCGTACGCGCGCTGCTCCACGGGGTCGCCGCCGGTGACGACGTTGAGTAGCAGCCGCCCGCCGGAGATCTCCTGGAACGCCTGCGCCTGCTGGGCCAGCAGCGTGGGCAGCGCGTACCCGGTGCGGAAGGCGACCAGCAGCTTCAGCCGGTCGGTGTGCTGGGCGACCGCGGCGCACACGATCCACGGGTCGGGGCAACCGGCCCCGACCGGGGTGAGCGCGGCCTCGAACCCGGCCTCCTCGGCCGCCCTGGCGACCTGCGTCAGGTACGGGACGGTCGCGGCCCGCGCGGCCGGGCGGAAGGCGTCGGTCGTGGTGATGGCCGAGCGGACGTCGTGGCCGTCGCCGGTCGTCGGCAGGAACCAGTGCGAGCGCATCAGAAAGCCTCCGGTTCGGCGGCGCGGGGACAGAGGAACGGCGCGGGGACGGGGAAACGG
>NZ_VCKX01000164.1 GCF_005889725.1 Nonomuraea zeae | reverse complement strand
GGCATACGAGATGTCTTAGGGTCCCGTGGGCTCGGAGATGTGTATAGGAGACAGGGATCCCCCGCCCCGGGCCCGGACACCCCACAGCAAGGCCCGCAGACCGGACAGCAGGGCCCGGACAGCACGCAACAGGGTCCGGGGGCCGGGCAGCAGCATGGGCTGAAGGTCGGTGACGTGTTGTCCGGGGCGCCGGACGGCGCCGGATTCGTCGTCGAGGAGGCGGACCCGCCGCACACCCTCGTCCTCGCCAAGCGCGGCCCCGACGCCACCACGACCTGCTCCATCTCCCTTCGCGACCTCGACGGCAGGACCCGGATGGTCGTCCGCGTACGGATCCGCGCCCAGTCCACCCTGCGCGGCACCACCTACCTCGCCACGATGGACATGGGCGACTTCCTCGCGATGCGCCGGCAGATGCTGACCATCAAAGAGCGCGCCGAATCCACGCATTGACCCTTGCGCACCAGGCCGTCCGAACGCAGAAATCGGCCGTTCAAGCCGGAAATCCGGCCACATCAACCTGGCTATTGAGAATTGTCCGGACCGGAATGCGGTTCCCGGTCCGGCAGCCATTCACCGGTCTTTCGGAATTCGCCCGGGCAGCGCCGCTCCATGAGCGCCGGCCCGCGACGGCGGGCTCTCCTGCGAAGACGCCGCCGGGCCGTGCCGCAGGCGCTGCCCACCGTCCCGCAGGCGCTCCCCACGGTCCCGACCGCCAGGAAGCCGAGCAGCCTGGCCTCGTCGTCGGGCCAGGTCAGGGTCAGCTCCCCCATGCCGTTGAGCAGGAACCCGGTGGCGAAACACCAGGCCATCACCCCGATGGCGGGCCCCACGACCAGGCGCCGCGACCAGGCCGAGAAGGTCGCGGCGGTGACGGCCAGGACCGCCACGCCCGCAGTGGCGGACATGGTCAGGGCGGCGGTCGCGCAGGCCAGCGCGACCAGGACGAACGCGCCTCCGATCAGGAGCTCCACCGGCGGCTTCGACGATCCCATGAGCCCTCCAACATCCCTCTCCGACAATCGTCATGGATATCGGCAATCGCGGAACATGACCGGGGACCGCACATCTTTCTGGTTATCCCGCGACGCGATGACCACTGTTCACGGATTTAGCGCCGGGAGTGGGAAATTTCGCCGATTCGGGCAGTGCCCGCACACGCCTCTTGACCAGCCTGTGATCAGGTGGTTGACGGCACCCCTCTTCCGCGCTTACGGTTCCGGCCATCGGCGAAACATATCGTCACGGATCCGAAATTTTCGGAGGGCGCATGTTACGAGGAGTTGTCGCGGTCACGTTGCTCGGACTCCCGGCGGTGAGCCCGACGCACCAGGCCGGCCAGCCGGCCGTCATCGTGAACGAGCGCGTGAGACACCAGGACATCGACGGCTTCGGCGTCTCCCAGGCGTTCCGGCGCAACGAGCTGCTCAAGGCGCTGACCCCTGAGCAGCAGCGGGAGATCCTGGACCTGTGGTTCGACCGCGGCAAGGGCGCCGGGCTCAGCATCCTGCGGCTGGGCATCGGCTCCTCCCCGGCGGGCAGCCCGTACGACCACATGGTGTCGATCCAGCCGGAGGACCCGGGCGGTCCCGACGCCCCGCCCAGGTACGTCTGGGACGGCGACGACAACAGCCAGGTCTGGGTGGCCAAGGAGGCCAAGGCGTACGGCGTGCGGCGCTTCTTCGCCGACGCCTGGAGCGCGCCCGGCTACATGAAGGACAACGGCGACGACAAGAACGGCGGCACGCTCAAGCCCGAGTGGCAGCAGGCGTACGCGAACTACCTGGTGGCCTACACCAAGTTCTACGCCAGGGAAGGCATCAAGATCACCGACCTCGGGTTCACGAACGAGCCCGACTGGACGGCCACGTACGCCTCCATGCGCTTCACCCCCGAGCAGGCCGCCCAGTTCGTCAAGGTGCTCGGCCCGGTCGCCAAGGGCGTGCGGCTGGCCTGCTGCGACTCCTTCGGCTGGAACGAGGCCAAGGCGTACACGGCCGCGATCGAGGCCGACCCCGAGGCCCGCCGCTGGGTGAAGACCCACACGGGGCACACCTACGCCAGCGCCGTGGACGCCCCGCTGCCCACCTCCAGGCACACCTGGATGTCGGAGTGGAACCCCAACGGCAACACCTGGAACGAGAACTGGGACGACGGCAGCGGCTACGACGGCTTCACGATCGCGCAGGCCGTCCACGACGCGCTCACGCTCGGGAACGTCACCGGCTACGTCTACTGGCTGGGCGCCTCGCGCGGCGCGACCAGGGCGCTGCTGCAGATCGACGACGTGGCCAAGACGTATCACGTGTCGAAGCGGCTGTGGGCGCTGGCGGCGTACAGCAGGTTCATCAGGCCGGGCGCGGTCAGGCTGGAGGCGACGGCGGCCGACCCCGCGCTCAAGGTCTCCGCGTTCCGCAACGCCGACGGCTCCCAGGTCGTCGAGGTGCTCAACACCGGCACCGCGCCCGTCACGTGGAAGGGCGTGCGCGGCCGGGCGACCGCCTACGTCACCGACAACGCCAACTCGCTCACCCCGTCCCAGGTGACGGGACGCACGGTGACGCTCCCGCCGCGGGCGCTCACCACGATCGTCGTCCGGTGACGGTCGCCCGGTCATGACCGCAGGGGCCCAGGCAGTGCCGACCTGGGCCCTTGCCACCGGCCGAGAGCAGCCGGATACGCGTCAGGACACCGTGACGACCGGGCTGTAGGACTCGGGCGAGCTGCCCGAGCCGTGGAAGACCACCTTGTGCGGGCCCGCGCCCGCGAGCGGCACCCGCCACACGAACAGGTCGTCGGCCGAGGAGACCAGCGGGTTCGCGTCCACGGGCGTCCAGTTCCAGCCCTCGCCCGCGTGCCGGTAGAACCAGGAGTTCTCGATCAGGTAGTCGGCCCCGATCCCGGCCACCGCGAACCCGGTGGCCGGATCGTCGTCGAGGTCGATGTAGACGTGGTGGAAGTCGAAGGGCAGGTTGTAGCGCGTCTGGTAGGTGACGCTGTCCGCGGCGACGGACCCGCCCGGCTCGGAGATGGGGTCGCCGCTGGGCACGGTGGTGGTGACGCTCAGCGCCGGCGTGGGGGCCGACACGTTGCCGCCGTCGTCCCTGGCGGTCACGGTGAACGCGTACGAGGTCGCCGGGGTGAGGCCGGTGACCGGGACGGTGGCGTCGCCCGGCAGGAGCCCGGCGGGCAGCCGCAGCAGGCGCCGTCCGTCCATGAGCACGTCGTACCAGGCGGCGCCGGCGCTGCGCTCCCAGGCCAGCCGGACGCTGGCCACCTTGACCTGGTCCGCGCGCAGCCCGGCCGGGGTGGCGGGCGGCGACCGGTCGGGCCGGCGCGTCTCGATCGACGCGGGCGTCCCGGCGGCCGACACGTTGCCGGCCAGGTCCCGCGCCTTCACCGTGACCGCGTACCGGGTGCGCGGCTCCAGGTTCCGGACGGTGACGGCGGGGACGCGACCGGCCGTGCCGGCCACCCGCAGCCCGTCCAGGTAGACGTCGTAGCCGACGGCGTCGAGCGTGGGCCGCCAGGCCAGGCTCAGCGCGGTCGGAGTGCGTTCGACCGCCACGGCCGCGCCCGGCCGCGCGGGCGCGGCGGTGTCCCGGGCCTTGGCCGCCGCCAGCTCGGCCTGCCAGTACGAGGGCAGCGTGTCCCACGGGTTGGCCAGCACGTCAGGGGTGACGTAGACGTAGCCCGCGCCCCGCTCCTTGGCCAGCCGCATCGCGTCGGCCATCTGCTCCTCGGTGGCGGTGGCGTGCACGAGGTGCCAGAACCTGCGCGGGTCCCGGCCGCGCTGCCAGGCGGGCGGCTGCCAGCTCCGGTACGTCTCGTACGTGCCCTCGAACGTCAGGCTCACGTCGGCGATGTCGGCGTAGCACTCCTCGGTGCCGATGCCGGGGTTGATGACCGTGAACGCGCCCCGGTGCAGGCTCTTGATCGACTGGTCGAGCGCCCGGTAGGTGCCGGAGTAGGAGTTCGACGGGCCGCAGACGTTCTGCACCTCGTCCAGGAAGACGCCGCCGAGCCCGTACGCGCCGTAGAGCTCGTACCAGCGGGCGACCTCCTGCTGCGCCTGCGCCAGCCAGGCCAGCGGGGTGGTCTCGCCGAGCCTGGTGGCCCGGCCGGTGCTGCCGAGGTAGCCGGTGGCCACGTACCCGAGCACGGTGATCCCGGCCGCGCGGGCCTCGGAGAGGGCCTGCGCGTAGTTCGGGTCGAAGTCCTTGCCCGGCCCGGAGAACGGGTTCGCCACGACGATCCCGACGCCGGGCTCGGCGAGCTGCCGCCACAGCTCGCCGGGGTAGAAGTACGCGGGCACGGCGAGCGACAGCCCGGCCTGCGGGGTGCTCGCGGCGGCGGTGCCGGCCAGCGGGAGGGAGCCGGTGAGCGAGCCGAAGACCAGCACCACGGCCGCGGCGAGTCTGCGTAAGAACATGGGGGGTCAGCCTTTGCTGCCGGTGTGGGCGATGCCCTGGATGAACTGCCGTTGCAGGAAGACGAAGACGGCGATCACGGGAAGGGAGGCGATGAGCGAGCCGGCCATGAGGATCGGGTAGTCGGTCTGGTACTGGCCCTGCAGCGCCGCCAGCCCCGCCGACAGCGTCATCTTGTCCGGGTCGGTGTTGACCACCAGCGGCCAGAACAGGTCGTTCCACGCCCACAGCAGGGTCAGCACGGCCAGCGCCACCAGACCGGGCCTGGCCAGCGGCAGCATGATCGACCAGTAGATCCGCACCGGGCCCGCGCCGTCGAGCCGGGCCGCCTCCTCCAGCTCGCGCGGCAGCCCCAGGAAGAACTGCCGCAGCAGGAACACCCCGAACGCGCTGAACAGCCCGGGGACGATGATCGCCTGCAGGCTGTTGAGCCAGCCGAGCGACGACATGATCTGGTACTGCGGGATCACGAAGAGCTGCGGCGGCACCATGAGCACCGACAGGAAGACGCCGAACAGCACGTTCCTGCCGGGGAAGCGGAGCCGGGCGAAGGCGTAGGCGGCCATGGAGCAGAACAGCACCTGCCCGGTGACCCGGCCGGCCGCCATGATCACGGTGTTCAGGAACTGGTCGCCGAACGGCAGGAGGTCGAAGACCTTCGCGTAGTTGTCCCAGCGGCCCTCGGGCAGCAACGACGGCGGCACCTGGGTGGCGCTGCTCAGCGTCTTGAGCGAGGTGATGATCTGCCAGGCGAACGGGGCCACCATCGCCAGCGACGACGCGATCAGGATCGCGTGCACGCCGAACGCGCGACGCTCAGACATAGTGCACCCACCTGCGCTGGAGCCGGAACTGCAGGATCGTCAGCACCGCGATGACCACCAGCAGCGCGATCACGATCGCGGCCGCGTAGCCGCGGTCGTTGGTGACGAAGGCCCGCTCGTAGAACAGCTGCACCACGGTCTGCAGCCGCGAGTACGCCGGGTTCGCCCGCGCGGACTGCCCCGACCCGGTCATCACGAAGACCAGGTCGAACAGCTGCAGCGAGCCGATCACCGACACGATCGAGATGAAGAACGCCGTCGGCGACAGCATCGGCAACGTGATCTTGAAGAACTGCGTGACGCGGCCCGCGCCGTCCATGGACGCGGCCTCGTACAGCTCCTTCGGGATGGCCTGCATCCCGGCCAGGAAGATGATCAGGTTGTAGCCGATGCTGCTCCAGATGCCCACCACGACCAGCGCGTACATGGCGGTGGCCGGGTCGGCGATCCAGTTGGGCCCGTCCACGCCGAAGACCGCGAGCACCTGGTTGATCAGGCCGTAGTCGCCGTTGTAGAGCCACCGCCAGAGCATCGCGACGGCCACCGGCATCGTGACCACCGGCAGGAAGAACGCCGTCCGGTACGCGCTCACCCCGCGCAGCCCCGGCCGGTTGATCAGCGCGGCGAACACGATGGCCAGCGGGATCCCGACCAGGCCGAGCGCGGTGTAGGCCAGGGTGTTCAGCATCGCCCGGCCCACCTCCGGGTCGCCGGCGAGCCTGACGTAGTTGTCCAGCCCGGTCCAGGTGTGCCCGCCGAACGCGCCCCACTCGGTGAAGGAGAAGTAGGCGGTCTGCAGCACCGGCCACAGGTAGAAGATCGCCAGTCCCAGCCCTGTGGGGGCGATGAACGCGTACCCCCACAGTGCTTCCGTGCGGGGTCTGCGCTTCACCGCGTGGGCCGCACGGGCGGGCCGCCGCGTCTCGGGGCTGCCGAGAACCGGGGTGGTCACGTCACGTCACTCCTTGGCCAGCAGGTCGTTCATCCCGGCCGCGAGATCGGCGGCCGCCTTGTCGACCGGTACCTCGCCCGTCCACGCCTTGGTGAGGTGGGTGAGCTCCGCCTCCTGCCAGGCCGCGGTGTTCTTGGAGACCGGGTACGGCACCGCGTACGACACCGCGTCGAGGAAGACCTGCAGCTTCAGCTCGGGATGGGCGGCCACCCAGTCGCTCTGGGTGCCGTTGTAGGCCGGGATCGGGCCCTTCTTGCCGAGGATGTCGGCGGCCGGCTTGGAGCCGAGGAACTTGACGAACTCCCACGCCTCGGCCGGGTGCTCGGTCTTGGCCGACACCACGTTGGCGACGCCGTGGATGATCGTGGCCTGCTTCTCGCCCGTGGGCAGCGGGGCCACGTCCACCTTGTCCTTGGTGTAGTCGTTCTTGGTGAACTCGGCCACGTTCCACGACCCGCCCCAGTACATCGCCAGCTTGCCGGCCTCGAAGAGCTGGAGCGGGGCAGTGTCGGTCATGGTCTTGAGGTCGGGCGACTGCTTGCCCGCGATGAGGTCGGTCCAGAACTTCAGGCCCGCGATCGTCTTGGGATCGTCGTAGCCGGACTTCTTGCCGTCCGGGGAGATCACGTAGCCGCCGGCCTGGTAGATGGTGTTGTACTGGTATTCCTGGAAACTCGTGAGCTCCGCGCCGACGGCGTAGACGCCCTTGCCCGCGTCGGTCAGCTTGGCGGCGGCCTCCTTGAAGTCGGTCCAGGTCCAGTCATCGGCCGGATATTTCACCTTCGCGGCGTCGAAGAGCGTCTTGTTGTACCAGACGCCGACCGTGTCCATGTCCTTCGGCAGTCCGTACAGCTTGCCGTCGTAGGTGTAGAGGTCCACCAGGGGCTTCGGGTAGACCGAGGTGTCGACCTGCTCCTCGATCGGCTTGATCACGCCATTGGAGGCGTAGAGCCGGAAGTTGGGGCCGTTCATCCAGAAGACGTCCGGCGCCGCGCCGCCGCTGACCGCGGCCTTCATCTTCGTCCAGTAGTCGGCCCACGGGGTGAGCTGGACGTCGATGGCGACGTTCGGGTGCGTCTTGCTGAACTCGGTGGCGAGCTCCTGCATGACGGCCTGCTGGGTGGCGTCCCAGACGCCGTAGGACAGCGTCACCTTCTCCTGCGTCTGCGCGCCCGTGCCGGCCTGCTCACCACTGCCGCAGGCAGTGGCGAGCAGGGCCGCGCAGAGGAGCGCCGCACCGCTCCGAGCCGACTTCCACATCTCCCAGTCCTCTCCTAGAACGTGGGAGTAATGATGGAGTCCAGTGAAATTTTCTTCAAGAGTGGATGTGTTACAGATGGCTCACGAGCGGGGTGCGGCCGTCGAGCACGCGGTCCTCCACGTCGTCGAGCGCCAGGCGGACGGCCCCGAGCACCACGCCCTCGTCGCCGAGCGCGGACATGCGCACCTCGGGCGTGCGGATGCACCAGCGGTCGAGCTCGCGCCTGAGCGGCTCGATGATCACGTCGGCCGAGCGCGAGAAGCCGCCGCCGACCACGACCATCTGCGGGTCGAGCGCCAGCACCAGCGCCGACGCGCCGAGCGCCAGGTCCCTGACGTAGCGGCGCACCGCCGTGGCCGCCGCCTTGTCCCCCGCCCTGGCGGCGGCGAACACGTCGCCCGCCTCGCCGTTCGCGGCGCTCAGGTGCTCCTGGGCGCGGATCCAGCCGAGCACCGGCAGCGCGCCGATCTCGCCCGACGCGTTGCCGAAGCCTCTGTGCAGCTTGCCGTCGATGACCAGGCCCGCGCCGGTACGCAGTCCGGCCAGCAGGAACACCATGTCCTTGGCGTAGCGGGCCGCGCCGCGCCAGCACTCGGCCAGGGCGGCGAGCTTGCCGTCGTTCTCGACCAGCACGGGGCCGGGGACGAGCCGCTTGACGTGCGCGGCCAGGTCCACGCCCGTCCACTCGGGCAGCGCCTCCGACAGCATCACCCGGCCCGCGCCGTCCACCAGCCCGGTCGTGCCGACGCCGGCCGCCCACACGTCGCCGGGAGCGAGCCCGGCGCCCTCCAGGCAGTCGGCGACCGCCTGGTCCACCGCCGCCAGCCGCTCGACCCGCCCCATCTCGGGCGTGACGGGCACCCGCGCGCTGTTGCCCACGTTGCCGTCCAGGTCGGCGACCACCGCGAGCGCCTTGTGCCCGCCGATGTCCACGCCCAGCACCCGGCCCGCGTCGGCCCTGAAGCGGTAGCGCCTGGCCGGGCGGCCCACGCCGCCCGCGGTCGCGCCCGCCTCGGCCACCCAGCCCTTCTGCAGCAGCTCGCGGACGACGTCCTCGGTGGACGCGCGTGACAGCCCCGTGTGCTTGGCGACCTCGGTGAGGGTGAGCGACGGCCGGCCCTGCAACGCCCTGATCACGGCGAGCGCGTTGAGCTGCCTGAGACGCGACAGGTCCCCACCACTCAGCTCCCCGCTCATCGGCCCCCCTTGCTGTCAGCTTTCCCAGACCGAATAATGATGCTCTCCATGATATTTCTTCGGGGAAGGTTCCATGACTGAGGTGACTCTAGCCGTCGTCGGCGGCGGCCTGCGAGGGCTGACCTACGCGCGCCGCGCGCACGCCACGGGCGCGGGGCGGGTGGTGGCGGTGGCGGAGCCCGACCCGCAGCGGCGCGCCGCGTTCGCCGCGGAATTCGGGATCGCGCCCGAGCTGGCGCACCCGGGCTGGAAGGAGCTGGCGGCGGCGGGCCGGCTCGCGGACGCGGCGGTCATCGCCACGCACGACCAGCTGCACACCGATCCCGCCGTGACGCTGGCCGGCCTCGGTTACCACATTCTCCTGGAGAAGCCGATGGCCACGAGCGAGCGGGAGGCGGCCAGGATCGCCGACGCGGCCCGGCGCAACGGCATCCTGCTCGCCGTCTGCCACGTGCTGCGGTACACGCCGTACACGCGGGTGGTGCGGGGGCTGCTCGACGAGGGCCGCATCGGGCGGCTGATCAGCGTGCAGCACCTGGAGCCCGTCGGGTGGTGGCACGACGCGCACTCCTTCGTGCGCGGGCACTGGCGGCGCCAGGACACCTCGGCGCCGATGCTGCTGGCCAAGGCGTGCCACGACATCGACTGGCTGGTCCACCTGTTCGGCCGGCCGCCCGCCCGGGTGTCGTCGTTCGGCTCGCTGTCGCACTTCCACGCCGGGGACCGGCCGTCAGGCGCGGCCGACCGGTGTCTCGACTGCCCGCTGGAGCCGTCGTGCCCGTATTCGGCGCCGCGGCTCTATCTGGGATGCCTGGGGGACCCCGAGCGCGAGTTCTGGCCGCTGTCGGCCGTCACGCCAGGGCGCACCGAGGAGGACGTGCTGGCGGCGCTGCGCACGGGCCCGTACGGCCGGTGCGTGTACGCCTGCGACAACGACGTCGTGGACCACCAGGAGGTCGTGATGGAGTTCGACGACGGCGCGACGTGCTCGTTCACGATGAGCGCGTTCACGCCGATGGAGCACCGCCGTACCCGCCTGTTCGGGACGCACGGCTACGTCGACGGCGACGGGACCACGCTGCGGCTGGTCGACTTCAGGACCGGCGAGGAGGAGCTCATCCACACGAACGATCCAGGCGCGGACGCGGCCGGGCCCTCGGCCGCCGACGGCCACGGGGGCGGCGACGAGGGGCTCACCGACGCCTTCCTGGCCGCCGTCGCGTCGGGCGATCCGTCGCTGCTGCGCTCGGACGCGGCCGAGAGCCTGATGACGCACCGCGTCGTCTGGGCCGCCGAGCAGGCCAGGCTCACGGGCTCGGTGGTCACGCTCTGACCGGGACGCCGGCGTCGTGGTCGACGAGCCCGTGCTCGGTGAGCTCCCAGAAGTACCGCCGGCTCGGCCGGGCCAGCTGGAAGAGCGCCTTGTACGCGGCCACGCTCATCAGCCCCCAGTAGAGCGGGACGGTGAGCATCGCGCGCACGGCGGGGAACAGGCCGCGTTCCATGCAGCCGGCCATCATGCAGTAGATCATCAGGAAGTTGCCGAAGACCATGGTCGCCGCGCCGAAATAGAGCGACGCGGGCGGGAAGAGGGCCTCCACGAAGCGCGAACCGGTGCAGAGGTAGAGCAGCGTCAACGCCCAGAAGAACGGGTTGACCAGGGTGGTGAGCGTGGAGAAGCCCATGGTCAGGTGGAAGGCCGCGGTCCGCCTGGTGCCGAGCTGGCGCCAGAGCCGGACCGGATGCCGGGTGTGCACCAGCCAGGTCTGGATGTAGCCCTTGATCCAGCGGCTGCGCTGCCGGATCCAGTTGCCCAGGCGGCTGTTGGCCTCCTCCTCGGTGACCGACACCATCATCCGCACGTCCCAGCCGCGCCGGGCGATGCGGATGCCGAGGTCGGCGTCCTCCGTGACGTTGTAGGGGTCCCAGCCGCCCAGGGTGCGCAGCGCGTCGGTGCGGAAGTGGTTCGAGGTGCCGCCCAGCGGGATCGCCAGCCGGTACCGGTCGAGACCGCGCAGCAGAAGGCTGAAGTTGGTGGCGTACTCGGCGGCGAAGCACCGGGTCAGCCAGTTGGTCCACGGGTTCCAGTACTGGAGCTCGGCCTGGACGCACACGACCCGGTCGGGCAGCCCGCGGAAGGCGTGCACGGCCTTGCGGAGCTGGTCGGGGTCGGGGCGGTCCTCGGCGTCGAAGATGACCACGAACTCGCCGCGCGTGCGGGCCAGCCCGATGTTGCACGCCTTGGGCTTGGTACGCGGCAGCGAGGGCGGCACGAGCACGACCTCGAACGGCTCGGCCAGCTCGGGCAGCGCCGCCCTGGTCTCGTCGTCGTCCTCCTCGACCAGCAGCATGATCTGCAGCAGCTCGGCGGGATAGTCCAGGCTCCCGAGCCGGTCGAGCAGGTACGGCAGCACCTTCGCCTCGCGGTGCAGCGGCACGAGCACGGTGTAGACGGGCAGCCCCTCGTCGGGCGTGCGGCTCGGCCCCTCCTCGTCGAAGGCGATGATCGACGATCCCATCGCGCCCAGCACCATGGCCGTCCTGAAGACGAGCACGAGCACGTAGACCGCGGTCATGAACGCGACCAGCGCCTGGCCCCACCACAGCGGCGACGGCCCCCAGCCGGTCGCCAGGTGCAGGAGCGGCAGGCCCGCGAACGTGCCCAGCGCCACCCAGCCGGCGGCGGCCTGCCTCTTGCTCAGCAGCCGCCACGCGCTCGACTCGGCGACGGTGAGGCCGTCGCGGTCCGGCCGGGGCGTGCCCGGAGTGCCGGCCGGTTCGAGCTCTGTCCTGGTCATGGCGTTTCCTTCCGGCGATAGATCTGCTGGGTCCCGTCCTGGTAGACCAGGGTGTAGTCGCGGGTGAGCGCCGGCCCGCCGTGCAGCGCCCGCCAGGTGCGGTCCTCCTCCCCCGGGATGGTGCGCAGGTAGATCCAGCGGATGCCGCTGCCGGCCGGGTCCTTCAGCGCCCGGTCCCACAGGCGGAAGGCGCCCTCGTAGACGATGCGGCCGAGCGGGATGCGGGAGTCGAAGACGACCGTCTCGTTGTCGTAGTTCTCCATCAGCACCCTGCCGCCGTCGTAGTGGCCGCGCAGCCACTTCACCGCGGCCGTGACCGCCCGCTCGTCCCAGCCCGCGTCCCAGTCCAGCGGCTCGGCGAGGGTGGCCGTGCCGGGCACCGCCAGCACGGTGGCGACGACGGCGGCCGCGAGCGTGCTCTGGATCCAGCGCTCGCGCACCGGCCGGCGCGGCGACACGAGGTGCCCGGCGACCAGCGACACCAGATAGCCGGCGAACACCGCCGCCGCCAGCGCCATCACCAGGCCGAAGCGCACGTTGTAGAAGTCCCCGTGGGTCTCCGGCAGGTGCAGCGGGCGCTGCCCCGCATAGAGGGCGTACACGAAGAAGGGCATGAAGACCAGCAGGGTGTAGGGGGCGACCGCCTCGATCCGGAGCCGCCGCCGCCACGCGTACGCCAGCAGGCCCAACGCCGCCGCGGCCAGGGTCAGGTGGCCGAGGTCGTGCACCATGGCCTGCGAGTACGTCAGCCACGACCGGTCCAGCGCGCCGATGTTCCGGTCGGCGGGCGACACCCACAGCGACGGCTTGGCGTATTCGCCCGAGTGCCAGTAGAGCCAGTCGCCGAAGATCACCCGGCTCCACGTCACCCAGCCCAGGACGCCGCTGAACGCCACGACCCCGAAGAAGATCAGCTGCGCCTCCGCCTGGGACCGGCCGCGCCGGCGGCGCCACGAGACGTACCCGACCACCGCCGTCATGGCCAGCGCCAGCACCCAGCCCTCGTAGCGGGTCAGCGTGGCCAGCAGCGTCGCGGCCGAGGCGAACGTGAGCTGGGTGTAGCGGCCGGTGCGGCACCAGATCTGGAGATGGTGGACGGCCGCGGCGGTGCACGCGAAGAGCAGCAGCTCGGTCATCGGGGTGCTCTGCAGGTAGAGCACGTTGGGGTTGAGCGCGAACAGGCCGGCCGCCGCGACCCCGGCCGCCCGGCCGCGCGCGCTGGACACCGTACGCGCGCCGTCGCCCGCCATGCCGGCGGCGATCAGGTACAGGTACCGCACGGTCACCAGGTAGGAGACCATCGAGATCAGCGAGCCGGCCAGACCCGAGTAGAAGACGGCGTCATGCCAGATGAACGGCAGCGCCAGCACGTGCGGCAGCGGCGGCCAGACGCCTCCGAGCTGCGCCAGGCCAGCCGTCGGGCTGTCGATCACCCGGCGCGCGATGAGGAGGTGGGAGCTGCTGTCGTTGTAGAGCAGCACGGCCCCCTGCCCGAAGTGGTGGAGGAACGCGACCAGCGACAGGACCGCGCAGGCCGCCATCAGCAGGGCGAGCACCGGGTCCTCCGGGCGCAGCAGCCGCCGTGCCCAGCGCCACCGGCCCCCGCCGCGAACCAGGTTCCCGTAGGCCGGGGCGAGCGCGGGCAGGGACCTGGCGATGGTCCGCAACGACGCTCCGCCGGGCCGGGCGCTCCCGGCCGGGCCGTCCAGCGGATGCTCGATGATCCGCAGCTCCCCGTCCCCCGCCCTGGACCGCGACGCGGGCTCGGCCGGCACGCTCGCGCCGCCCGCTTCGCGCTCGTCCAGCAGCCGGCAGTCGAGCAGCCGGTAGTCCCAGAGGGCGTCGCGGCCGTGGGTGCCCAGCAGCAGGCGGCCGGCCACCGGCCGCACCCGCCCGCCGGCCCGGCGGAACAGCGGCCCCGCCCACTCGCGGAACCCGATCACCGCGTCGGCCCGCTCCTCGCGCTGGACGCGCAGCAGCACCGGCAGGTCGGTGGGCTTGAGCCGGCCGTCCGCCCCGAGCAGCAGCAGCCGCCCCATGCTCGTCCGCTCCAGCGCGGCCTTGATGCCGGTGCGGATCGCCGCCTCGTGGCCCTGCCTGTCGTCGTGGCGCACGGCCACGATCCGGTCCGGATACCGCGCGGCCAGCTCGTCCAGCACCTGGCCCGTCCCGTCCGGGCTGCCGTCGTCGACGACCACGATCCGGTGGTCGTGCCCGGCCTGCGCCATCGTCGCCAGAAAGCCCTCGACCGTGCTCTCCAGGCTCTCCGCCTGAGCGTGGACGGGCATGATGACGGCCACGCCGTCAGTGGTGGTCCTCGTGCCGCGCGGCGCGCGTTCCAGGTCCGCCATCGCTCCCGTCACCGCCCCTGTGCTTCGGCGGCCACCGCGACGCCCGCGCCGGGCCGCACCCATCTGGAACGGCGCATGCGGAAGACCGCCCGGTCACAGATCAGGTAGTTGGCCACGGACCCGGTCAGCACGCCGAGCGCGGCGGCCGGCAGCGCGCCGAGCGCCCGGTAGCTCACGGAGAAGACGGCCGTGTTGATCGCGAGCGCCAGGACCGCGGTGGCGTTGTAGGAGGCCCAGCGCCGCCGCAGCGCGGATCTGGCCCAGCCCGGGGGCCGGTCCCGCCAGGTCCACCCCGAGCTGAGCAGGAAGTTGAGCTGCGCCGAGAGGAGGAAACCGGCCGCGTTGGACAGCGGCCAGGGAGCGCCGAGCCCGGCCAGCAGGACGGCGCAGACGTACTGGAAGGAGAAACAGAAGCTTCCGACCGTGACGAATCTCAGAATGCGCAAAATGGTGCAAGTCATATATCGTCCCCGCCACGAGTCTTAGCTGGCTTTTCGAGCGGCAAGGCGGTATACGCCACGAGATTTCATCGCTAGCACCCCTGCCGCACCGATTATCACCGTAGGCCCGACTCAGCTACCGTTGCGGCATTCAAAGCCCTGGCAAAGAGACCAATCGCCCCATAGCTCCGGCAGACCCCCGCAGCTCAGAGCGCCCCTTAGTCCGTTTTATCCTCATAAATAAAGGACATTCCGTGCGCCGCCACACCCTTACCAGCACTTGAAGAGAACGCGCTGGCGTGTGCGAAGGCCAACGCGTATAGCCGCAGTTAGCATGTGATCCGCGACAATGAGCGTTGTTCGCGTTGTGCGGTCGTTCGTCCTGTGCAGTACGGCGTATTCAGCACGCCCAGGGACCGGCCATTCACCACAGAAAAGGATCTGACATGAGGTTCCCCACCACCACCCGCGCCGCCGGCCGCCTGACACGGCTGATCACCGGTGGCGCCATCTCGGCGCTCACGCTGGCGGCGCTGCCCTCGACGCCCGCCGGCGCGGCGACGAACCCGTGGTACGACAGCGTTGTGGAGATCCAGACGTTCGCCGACAGGTGCTTCGACGTGGCGGGCGCCAGCACGCAGGACGGCGCGCCGATCATCCAGTTCGGCTGTGACGGCAAGTCGCACCAGCGCTTCCGGATCAGGCGGCTGAGCAACGGGCAGGTCGCGTTCCAGACCTTCTCCGGCAAGTGCCTGGACGTCCAGCGCGCGAGCGAGGCCGACGGCACGCCGATCATCCAGTTCCGCTGCCACGGCCGCCCGAACCAGCGGTTCTGGATCGAGCCGGCCACCCGCGGCCGGGTGCAGATCCGCACCTTCTCCGGCAAGTGCCTGGACGTCAGCAACGCGAGCATGAACGACGGCGCGGCGATCGTCGCCTTCCCGTGCTGGAACAACGCCAACCAGCGCTTCCACCTGGACAACGTCATGAACTGGCGCTGGTCCAGCTGAGCACGGACCGCCCCCGGGCCGCGGGCCGAGGGCGGTTCGTCAGCTTTCAGGGCGGCTGATCAGCCCCAGACCTCCTGGGCGGTCTCGACGATCAGCCGCAGCTTGGCGAACTGCTGGTCGGCCGTGAGCTCGTTGCCCTCCACCGTGGAGGAGAACCCGCACTGCGGCGACAGGCAGAGCTGGTCCAGGTCGATGAACTTGGCCGCCTCGTCGATGCGCCGCTTGAGGGTGTCCTTCGACTCCAGCTCCCCCCGCTTGGTGGTCACCAGCCCCAGCACGACCATCTTGCCCGGCGGCACGAAGCGCAGCGGCTCGAACCCGCCCGAGCGCTCGTCGTCGTACTCCAGGAAGAACCCGTCCACCTTGAGCTCCCCGAACAGCGCCTCGGCCACGAAGTCGTAGCTGCCGGAAGCGGCCCAGGAGGAGCGGAAGTTGCCGCGGCACATGTGCGTCGTGATCGTCATGCCCGCCGGCTTGGCCGCGATGGCGGCGTTGATCTGCTTGATGTAACGCAGGTGCATGTGCTCGGCGTCGTCGCCGCGGGAGGCCAGCTCGGCCCGCTGGGCCGGGTCGTTCAGATAGGCCAGGCTGGTGTCGTCGAACTGCAGGTACGTGCATCCCAGCGCGCCGATCCTGCGCACCTGCTCGGCGTAGGCCGCGCTGAGGTCGCGCCAGAACTCCTCGACGTCGGGATAGACCGCCGGATCGATGGCGGCCGGGCCGCCCCGGTAGTGGACCATGCTCGGCGAGGGGATGGTCAGCTTGGGCACCGCCGTCGTCACGGTGTCGCGCAGGAACGCGTAGTCGTCGGCGAAGATCGGCTCGGTCAGCCTGATCCGGTCGTGGACCCGCAGCGCCGCCGGGGTGAACTCGATGTCGCCCGCCTGGTTGTGGAAGCGGACCGTGATGTGCTCGTCCGTCGCCTGGCCGACGCCGCCGAGCCGGTAGATGAAGTCCATGTGCCAGGAGGCCCGGCGGAACTCGCCGTCGGTCGCGCTCTGCAGGCCGGTCTCCTCCTGCCTGCGTACGACCTCTCTGATGGCCTCGTCCTCGGCCTCGCGGAGGGCTTCGCCCGTGAGGTCGTCACGGGCGCGGAGCAGCGCCTGCGGGCGGAGGAGGCTGCCGACGTGGTCCGCTCGGAAGGGGGGCGAGGTGCGCATTGCAGATCATCTCCGCTGGTCGTAGAGGTTGAGCAGTCGTACGGCGTTCGCTGTCCATCACATGGGCCGGGCACGCGGGCCGGTCAGCCTCCGTAGAGCGTTCTGAGCGGGGCTTTGAGCAGCTTGCCGGCGGCGTTCTTGGGCAGCTCAGGGACGAATTGGAGATATTTCGGGATTTTGAAGCGGGCTAACCGGCCGTCCAGGTGCTTCAGCAGCTCGTCGGTCCCGGCGCTCGACTCGGGCCGCAGGACGACCAGGGCCTTGCCGACCTCGCCCCACCTGTCGTCGGGCACGCCGATCACCGCGCACTCGGCGACCGCGGGATGCTCGTACAGGACGCTCTCCACCTCGGCCGGGTAGACGTTCTCGCCGCCGGAGATGATCACGTCCTTGAGCCGGTCGGAGATGCGGACGTAGCCGTCCTCGTCGGCGACGCCGACGTCTCCCGAGCGGAACCATCCGTCGGGCGAGAGCACCTTCGCGCTCTCCTCCGGCCGCTGCCAGTAGCCCGGCATCACGTTCGGGCCCTGGACGTACACCTCGCCGGGCTCGCCGGGCAGCGCCGGGGCCCCGCCGGGCGCGACCAGGCGGACGTCGGAGAAGAAGCACGGCACGCCCGCCGAGCCCGCCTTGGCGATCGAGTGCTCGGCTCCCAGGAAGAGCGCGCCGGGGGCGGTCTCGGTCATCCCGTACCCCTGGAGGAACGTCAGCCCCCGATCCTGATATATCCGGATCAGCGGCTCGGGCACCGGCGCTCCCCCGCACAACAGGTGCCGCAGGCTGGACAGATCCGCCCGCGCCCACCGCGGCGACCTGGCCAGGAATCCGAACATCGACGGCACCCCGAACATCACCGTCACCCGCTCGGACTCGATCAGCTCGAACGTCCTGTCCACGTCGAACGAGGGCTCCAGGACGACCCGGCCGCCCTTGAGCACCGTCGGGACGAGCGTCTGGGCCAGCGCCGCGATGTGGAACAGCGGCGCGCTGACCAGCGTCACCTCGTCGTGCGCGAGCGGCACGTCCACCAGCAGGTTGAAGGTGTTCCAGGTGAGGTTGCCGTGGGTGAGCACGGCGCCCTTCGGGTGTCCCGTGGTGCCCGACGTGTACATGATCAGGCAGGGGTCGTCCTGGCCTACCGGCTCGTCGATCGGCTCGGGCGAGCCGGACTCGGTCAGCTCCGCCAGCCGGGCGGCCGTGATGAGCCGGCCCGGCAGCCCATCGCCGTCGCGCTCCTCGCCCAGCACGAGCGCGGAGACCCGGGCGTCGTCCAGGATGTAGCGCAGCTCCGGCGTGGCCAGCCGGGCGTTGAGCGGCACGAACACCGCGCCGAGCAGCCCCGCCGCGAAGAACGTCTCGACCAGCCCCGGCTGGTTGACCCCCAGGTACGCCACCCGCTCCCCGCGCCCCACGCCCAGCGCCGAAGCCAGCCGGTACGTCCGCTCGCGCAGGTCACGGTAGGTCCGGTCGCGGCCCCGGTAGGTCAGCGCCACGCGGTCGGGCGTCATGCGCGCCCGGCGTGCCGGCCATGACCCGATCCCCTGATTCCGCATCGGCACTCCTTGACGCTCAATCCCTCAAGCTAGGCCACTATGCGATTGCTGTCACCGTTCTGCCCAAGTTTCGTCGGGAACGGCGTCCAGCAGCCGCGCCGCCACCTCCGCCGCCTCCGGCCTGAACCGCTCGTGCAGCGTGTGGCAAACCCGCTGCGCCTTCTCGGCGGGCCAGTCGTGCGGCAGGTGGCGCAGCGGGAGCCGCGGATCGGTCCTGATGATCTGCAGCCACTCGGTGAGCAGCGTGAGCGAGCGGGCCAGGTCGTCGGGCGCCTCCGGCGCGGGATCGGCCTGGTCCCAGCGGCGCAGGAACGCGCGGTAGCGCTCGCCCAGCCCCGCCAGGTCGTAGGCGTCCCTGACCAGGGCCTGCATGTCGGTGGGCGGCCGGGGCTCGGCGGAGAAGACCTTCACCCCCGTGCCGAGGTCCTCGATCACGCCGGCCGCGTCCACCTCGCCTGGAGCGATCCACAGCCCGTTCTGCAACGGGCCGAACCCGGCCCAGATCAGCCGCGAGCGCAGCTCGTGCCGCTGCCGCTGCCAGGACTCCGGCAGCGAGAAGCCGACCAGCGTCCACCGCTCGCCGTCCCCGTCGTTGACGACGCCGCTGTGCCAGATCCGCCGCTCGCCGTCCTTGAGCACCTCGGCGCTGGCCGGAGTGAGCCCGAAGTACATGCGCCGGCCGGAGCGCTGGCGGCGCAGGAGACCGCGCCGGACCATCCGGGTCAGCGTCGAGCGCGTCGCCTCCTCCGAGATCTTCACCCTGGCGAACGCCTCGATGAAGCTGCCCGACGACACGCAGATCCCGCGGCCGTATACGTGGTCACCGAGAAAGGTCAGAATCACCGACTGAGGCCGCATATCACCCTCTCCGGATATTAGGCACTCTATTGACAGCCGTAATGTACCTGCCTACATTCAGGGCCACGCGACGGGTCCCGGCGGCCGGCCGGCCCACGCAGCCCGGCCGTAACCACACGGTCCAGGAGGTCCTGATGCGCAGGCTTCTTCCGTCCCTGGTCTGTCTCCTGCTCGCCGCCACCGCGTGCGGCGGCGGCGGTGGCGGCGGTGGTGGATCCGGCGCCCAGGATCCGATCAAGGTGGGCCTCATCGTCTCCCTGACCGGCAACTACACGCCGCTCGGCAGCGAGGACAAGAAGGCCGTCGAGCTGGCGGTCGAGCAGGTCAACGCGCAGGGCGGGCTGCTCGGTCGCAAGGTGGAGCTGGTCTCCCGCGACGACAAGACCGCCCCCGACCAGGGCATCGTGGCCTACAACCAGATCAAGGGCGAGATCGACGCGCTGATCGGGCCGGTGTTCTCCAACTCGGCGCTGGCGATCGAGCCGCTGGCGCAGCGCGACAAGATGCCGTACCTGTCGCTCGCCCCGGCCCAGGAGCAGGTCGAGCCGATCAAGTCGTACGTCTTCGTGACCCCCGCCCTGTCCAGCATGTACGCCGAGCGCTACCTGCAGTACATCCAGTCCCAGGGCATCAAGACGGTGGCGGTGGCCTGGGACTCCAAGAGCGCCTACTCGGTCTCAGGGCACAAGTCCATGGTCGCGCTCGCGCCGAAGTACAACGTGAAGATCTCCGTGGACGAGCCGTACGAGACCACGACCTCCGACTTCAGCCCCGTGTTCCAGCACGTGCGCGACTCCGACGCCGAGGCCCTGGTGTTCTGGGGGTCGGGCGCGCCCGGCGTGACGGCCGCCAAGCAGTACGTGGCCTCGGGGCTCAAGACGCCGCTGTTCCTGACCGCGTCCCAGGCCAGCAAGCTGTGGCTGGAGCCGATGGGCGCCGCCGCGGAGGGCATGACCGTGCAGAGCGCCATCGGCGTCGTCGGCGAGCACCTGCCCGACGGCAAGCAGAAGCAGATCATCGACCAGATGGCCAAGCCGTACCAGCAGAAGCACGGCTACCCGCCACCGCAGTTCGCGCAGGACGGATACAGCGCGAGCCTGCTGCTGTTCGAGGCGATCAGGAAGGCGAACAGCACCGACAAGGCCAAGGTCCAGCAGGCCCTGGAGACCATGGATCTGATCACGCCGAACGGCCGCTTCCGCTACTCCGCCACCGACCACTCCGGGCTCTCCCCCGAGTTCATCTCGGTCAACACGGTGAAGAACGGCCAGTTCGTCCCCACAGACTGGGCCAAGCAACAGCTCACCAAGACCGTCACCGCGGCGGGTTAGCGCGTGCTGACGGTCACGGGAGTCTCGCGCTCCTTCGGGGGCGTCTACGCCGTCCGCGACGTCTCGCTGAGCGTCGCGGACGGCGAGGTCTGCGGCGTCATCGGCCCGAACGGGGCCGGCAAGTCCACCCTGTTCAACCTGATCACCGGGCACCTGGCGCCGGACCACGGCCAGATCTCCTTCCTCGGCCGGCGCGTGGACCGGCTCGCGCCGCACCGGCGGGCCAGGCTCGGCATGTCCATCGTCTTCCAGGCGGCCAGGGTCTTCCGCGGCATGACCGTCAGGGAGAACGTCATGGTCGGCCTGCACGGGCGCACCAGCGCCGGCTTCGTCTCGGCGGCGCTGCGGCTGCCGCGGCACCGGCGCGACGAGCGCGAGATCGCCCAGGCCGCGGACGCCGCCCTGGCCAGGGTGGGGCTGGCCGAGTGGACCGACAGGCCCGCCGACCTGCTGCCCATCGGCCAGCAGCGGGCGCTGCAGCTGGCCCGCGCCCTGTGCGCCCGCCCCCGGCTGCTGCTGCTCGACGAGCCCGCCTCCGGGCTGCGCGGCAGCGAGCGCGAGCGGCTCGCCGCGCTGGTGGAGGAGCTGCGCGCGAGCGGGCTGACGATCCTGCTCATCGAGCACGACGTCGCGTTCGTGACCCGGCTGGCCGACCGCGTCGTGGTGCTCGACCTGGGCCAGGTCATCGCGGACGGCTCGCCGGCCGAGGTGCGGGCCGATCCGCTCGTGCTCGCCGCCTACCTCGGACAGGCCACATGATCGATGTCAAGGACCTGGTGGTCTCGTACGGCACCGCCACCGCGCTCGAACACGTCACGCTCACCGTGCGGCGGGGCGAGATGGTCGCCCTGCTCGGCCCCAACGGCGCCGGCAAGTCCACGCTGGCCAACACCCTCGCCGGCCTGCTCAAGCCGGCTTCCGGCACGGTGGAGGTGACCGGCCGGCTGGCGCTCATCCCCGAGGGCCGCCAGCTCTTCCCCGACCTGACCGTCGCCGACAACCTGGCGCTGGGCGGCTGGCGCTCGGGCGAGCGGGACCCGGCCCTCGTCTACGACCTGCTGCCCAGGCTGGCCGAGCTGGCCGGGCGGCGGGCGGGCGTGCTGTCCGGCGGCGAGCAGCAGATGGTGGCGTTCGGGCGGGCGATGATGTCGCGGCCGGAGGCCCTGGTGGTGGACGAGCTGTCTCTCGGGCTGGCCCCGAACGTGACCGCCGACCTGGCCGAGCACCTGACCACGCTGAACCGGGAGCAGGGGCTGACCGTGCTGCTCATCGAGCAGAACGCGCGGCTGGCCTTCGACCTGTGCCGGCGGGCGTACGTGCTGGAGTCCGGGCGGCTGGTGACCGAGGGCGACTGCGCGGAGCTGGCCGGCGATCCCCGGGTGGCCAGCGCGTACCTGGGCGGGGCGATCACATGAGCGCCTTCCTCACCTACCTGCTCAACGGCCTGGCGGTCGGGTGCGCGATCGCGCTCATCGCCAGCGGCCTGGTCACCATCCACCGGGTCACCGGCGTGGTGAACTTCGCGCAGGGGACGTTCGCCGTCGTCGCGGGGCTGTGCACGTCCTCGCTGCTCGGGCTCGGGTTCCCGCACGGGCTCAGCGAGGCCGCCGCCGTCCTGGCGGCCGCGCTCGCGGGCCTGCTGACGGGGCTGGCCGCCATCGGCCGGCGCGGCACCACGCCGCTGGCCTCGCTGATCGTCACGCTCGGCGTGGGCGTGCTCGCGTACGCCGTCGAGATCGTGCTCTGGGGCGACCAGCCGCGCTCGGCCCCCGGGCTGGCGGGCTCGGTGATCGTGGCCGGAGCGCGGATCCAGACGCAGCACCTGCTCGTCATCGGCGTGACGGCGGCCGCCTTCCTGCTGCTCGCGCTCTTCTTCGGGCGCACCTATCTGGGCAAGGCGCTGACCGCGTGCGCGTCGAACCCGTACGCCGCCCGCGTGGTCGGCATCGACGTCCGGCTGATGGGGCTGCTGGCGTTCGCGCTGGGCGGGCTGCTCGGCGGCATCGCGGGAGTGCTGGTCACGCCGCTGCGGCCGATCTCGTTCGACACCGACGTCACGCTCATCGTCAACGGCTTCGCCGCCGCCGTGTTCGGCGCGCTCACCCGGCCGGTGATCACCCTCGCCGGCGCCCTGCTGCTGGGCGTGGCCGAGACCATGGCCGCGGGCTACGGTTACGGGTCCCATCAGCTGGAGGTGGCGCTCGGTCTCATGCTCCTCGTCATGATCGTGCAGGCGAGCCGGCACTCGGCCATCTCGCAGGAGTCCACATGATCAGGCTGGTGGCCGGGCTCCTGGTCGCCGTCGTGACGCTCGCGCTGCCCGCGGTGCTGGACGACAGCGCGCTGGCGGTGTACATCCTGCTGGGCCTGGCGGCCATCGTCACCGTCGGGGTCTCTCTGCTCATGGGGTACGCCGGGCAGGTCTCGCTCGGCCAGGGCGCGTTCTACGCCATCGGCGCGTACACGGCCGCGCTGCTCGCGCTCAACGGCGTGCCGCCGCTGGTGGGCCTGGTCGCCGCGCCGCTGGTGGCGGCCGTCTCCGCGCTGGTGATCGGCACGCCGCTGCTGCGGCTGCGCGGGCACCATCTGGCGTTCGCCACGCTGGCCATGCAGCTCATCCTGCTCTCGCTGGCCGGGCAGCTGGAGATCACCGGCGGGGACATCGGGCTGCAGGCCATCCCGCAGTTCGGCGTCGGGTCGTACGAGATGGGCAGCGCGCCCGCGTACGCGTACATGACCTGGGCGGGGCTGGCGCTGGTGATGCTGGTGACGCACAACGTCATCACCTCGCGGCCGGGCCGGGCGCTGCGGGCGCTGGCCACCAGCGAGACCGCCGCCGCCTCCTCCGGGATCCCCGTCGGGCGGTACAAGCTGGTCGTCTTCGCGCTGTCGGCGGCCTTCGCCGGGCTCGCGGGCGGCATCTACTGCTTCTACACCGGCTACGTGGCGCCGGGGTCGTTCCCGGTGCTCATCTCGATCCAGTACATCGTCATGGCCGTCGTCGGCGGCCTGGGCACGATCTGGGGCGCGGTCGTGGGCGCGGCCGCGATCACGCTGCTGGTGCAGGGGCTGAACAGCCTGGCCGCGCTGCCGGGGATGCCCACGTACGCGCCGAGCGTGCTGTCCTACGCCGTCTACGCGCTCGTGCTGATCCTGGTCGTGCTGTTCCTGCCGAACGGGCTGCTGCCCGCCGTCGCCGGCCGCCTGTCGAGGAAGCGCGGAAGCCCGCCGGTCGAGACCCGCTGAGCCTCATATGCGGCGGGCCGCCCCAACACACCCACGAGTGTCGAGGCGGCCGTTTTTCACCAGCGTGAGCTAGCCTCGCGGGGCCGCGCCGCCGTCTATAGTCCGCCGCCCGTCGCCGGCCGCCGTCGCGGTGGCTCCCGGGCGGGCCCCGAGCCGCTCGACCAGGTCGGCCGGCGCCGCGCCCGCGTCGTACGGACCGGCCGCGGGCTCGGCGGACCCGGCGAAGGCCGGGACCTGGCCGGGCGCCGTGGCCGCGCCCGGCTGGGCGGCGCCGGCGCTCAGCGTCTCCATGCTTCCTTCTCGGGCCTCGCCCGCCTGGCCGGGCCGGGGCACGTCGGTGCCGTCGAACTCGAAATGGACGCGCATGGCTGCCCCCCTGCTAGTTGAGCACCGCGTAGCGGGCCTCGATGTTGACGTCCTGCCCGGTGACGTTGCGGATGGTGATCCAGTACGTGATCCGGTCGGCGCTCGCCCGCTCGACCGCGACGTCCCACTCGATCTGCGCCGCGCCGGGCACGGGAGAGGTGGACATCACGTTCCAGTCGACCTGCCAGGCCGCCGGCCAGTTGAAGGTGAACCAGCGGCGGGACTGGTTCGCCGGCACGGTCCCGGTGAACTGCACTCCTACGAACATGGGTAGCCCTTTCTGCTCACCATCCGAGTACGGCGTAGCGGCCTTCGATCCCGACCTGGCTCTGGGTGAGGTTCGAGACGCAGATCCAGTAAGTGGCGTAGGTGTCAGAGGCCCGCTCGACGCGCGTGCGCCAGCGGATCTGCGGCGCACCCGGCTGCGGCGTCGTCGGCACGACCGTCCACAGCACGTGCCAGTGCGCGGGCCAGTTGAAGGTGAACCAGCAGGCGGTCTGGCCGGGCCCCAGAACGCCGGTGAACTGGGTGCCGGTCCAGACGGCCGCGGCCTGCAGCACCCTGGGCAGCATCGCGCGCAGGTCGGGACGGTTCCCGATGCGCTGGGCGCGTGGCCGTCCCGGCGCGTCGGCCTGCGCCGAGCCGGTGGCGCGCAGCTCGGCGCGGGCGCGGGCGGGAGTGAGCGGGATCCGCCCCGCGGCGCGCAGCGCTCCCTGGACGTCGCCGAGCACGCCGGTGACGATCGGGGTGGCGCTGGAGGTGCCGGAGAAGCGGTCGGTGTACCACTCGCCCTCGTTCGGGCCGCCCTGGAGGTCGCCAGGGCCGCCGCCGAGGCCGCCCGTGGTCGTGACCTCCCTGCCCCAGCCCTGGACGTCCACGGCGGCGCCCCAGTTGGAGAAGTCGAGGCGGGAGCGGTCGGGGCCGTGGTCGCGGCCGTGGGTGCCGGGCGGCGGCGCGCCCGCGCCGACCAGGATCGAGCCGGAGTCGCGAGCCGTCCGGTCGAACGGGTTGCGCCACGTCTGCGGGAATCCGGCGGGCCGGGTCGAGTAGAGCGGGTCGTCGAGGTCCTCCGCGCCGTTGCCGGCCGCTGAGACGACGACCACGCCGCGGGCGACGGCGTACCTGATGGCCTGGTAGTCGTCCTCCCACCACTCGACCGGGATGAATCCGCGCTGGTCGGCGCGGTTCGCGAAGGCGAACCTGGGTCCCGGCCTGTGCAGCTCGATGATGATCAGGTCGCCGGGGCGCAGCCGGTCCGCGGCGTTCTTGATCGCCGCCGCGCTGCCGATGCCGAAGATGGACACGGCACTGACCTGGGCGTCGGGGCAGATGCCGGTGATGCCGCGCTGGTTCGCGTCACCGCCGAACTCGCCCACGACGGACGTGCCGTGGTTGCGCCACCCGAGGTCCGTCGTCGGCGTGCCGCCGACCACACCGCCCTGGTTGGCCAGCAGGTCCTCGTGGCTGAACTGCCAGGCGCCTTCGATGTCGATGATGTTGACGTTCGCGCCCCTGCCGCCCGGAACGGTCCAGGAGTGGCGGGCGTCGACTCCTCCCGGCGCGGGGTCGAGGTAGCCCTGCCGCGTGACGAAGTCGGGGGTCTGCGCGGGCGGTCCCTCCTTGGCCTCCGGCACCATCTCGTCGGTGCGGACGGGGGGCTGCGCGCCCGGCTTGACGTACGCGGCCTCGACGACCTCGGCCGCCATCGCGCGCTCCGCGAGGCTTTCGAGCTGGCCGTCGGGGGCCAGGACCCGGTAGAAGACCGACAGGTCGGGCAGGCCGGGGGTGTCGTCGGCGGCGAGGGCGGCCCGCAAATGCTCCTCGGAGCCGAACATGGGCACCATCGTGACGTTCGCGGCGCCGGTGATCTCCTGGAGCGGGGTGATGTCCATCCCGGCGGCCGAGGAGATCCCCGAGGCGTCGGTGGTCAGGCGGGCGCTGGGCTTGGCGATGACGACCAGCTCGCGCTCTGTCGGGTACGGGGACGGGGTGCTGCTGCTTCGATCGGTTCGGCGTTTGTTCGGTGGCATGGCATTCCTTCTCACATGATCCCGCGTGTGCTCATTGCGCCTCTTCCGGCGGCACGCACGTGCCGGGTCAGCCAGCGGCATTCCTCCAGACTTGCGGGAAGGCTCCGGATTCGCTCCGGCAAAGCTCCCCGACTGTATTTCTGGCGCGCCCGGCCGCGCCCCGGGCGGCGGCTCGGGGATTTCCCTAGTCGTGCGCGGTGCCCGGCCGGCCGCGACCACCAGGGACATCACCCTTCCGGCTGCGCCCTGGCATCGGGGACATCAGCCTCACCTTCCGAACGTCCTCTTTCAGTCCTGACATATGCGCGTAACACTGGACGACGTGTCCCCTGTCACGTCATTGAACGACGTGCCACCCGGCACGCGCGTGCCCATGCTGCGCGGGCGCGCCCGGGAAGAGGCCGTGTTGGTGCGGCTGCTCGACGGCGCCCGGTCCGGCTCCGGCGGAGCGCTGCTGCTGTCGGGCGCGCCGGGGGTGGGCAAGACGGCGCTGCTCGACCTCGCCGCGGCGCTGGCCGGCCCCGCTTTCCTGGTGCTGCGGGTCTCGGGCGTGGAGCCGGAGTCGCGGCTTCCGTACGCGGGGCTGCACGGCCTGCTGCGGCCGGTCGCCGCGGCGGCCTCGGCGCTGCCGGAAGCGCAGGCACGGGCGCTGACGCAGGCGCTGGAGTCCGGCTCGGGCGGCGGCGGGCTCGCGCTGCCCGCCGCCGTGCTCGGCCTGCTGGCCGCGGTGGCCGCCGACCGCCCGGTGCTGGCCTGCGTGGACGACGTGGACCGGCTCGACCGGGAGAGCCGGGAGGCGCTGGCGTTCGCGGCCAGGCGGGTGCCCGGTGAGCCGGTCGTCCTGTTGTTCGCGGCGCGCGACGGGGGCCCGGACGGGGTGCCGGCCCGGGCGCTGGGCGGCCTGGACGAGGCCGCGGTCAGGGAGCTGGCCGGCGACCTGGCCACCGTACGGCTGCCGGAGGACCTGCTGGCGGCGCTCGACCAGATCGCGCGGGGCAACCCGCAGGCGCTGGGCGAGCTCATCGGCGCGCTCACCCCTGACCAGCTCGCCGGGCTGGCCGCCCCGCCCGCGACGCTGCCGAGGGGCGGGCGGCTGTGGCGGGAGCACGCGGCCAGGCTCGCCGCCCTGCCCGCGGACGCGCGGCGGCTGGTGCTGCTGATCGCCGCCGATCCCGGCCTGGACGTGGCGACCCTCATCGAGGCCGCCCGTCCCGCGTGCGCGCTGGCCACGCTGGAGCCGGCCGAGCGCGCGGGCATCCTGCACTCGGCCGGGGACCGCTACGACTTCCGGGAGCCGGCGATGCGGGCGGTGGCGTACTTCGACGCCTCGCTCTCCGAACGCCGCCGCGCCCACCGCCGCCTCGCCCACCTGCTGGACGCCGCCCAAGCCACCGGACGTCCGGACGCGGACGGGCGGACCGATACGGACGGCGCGGCGGACGCGGGTGGGCGGGGCGGTGCGGAGC
>NZ_VCKX01000163.1 GCF_005889725.1 Nonomuraea zeae | reverse complement strand
GGTCCGGTGGGGGGTGTGGTCCGGCGGGGGATGATCCGGCGGTGGACGTGACCCCGGCGGTGGACATTACCGGCGGTGCTCGGCAGTCCTCGTCGTGGCGCTGCATCGCCTGCCCGTGCACGGCGCGTCTTCGCGTGCGCGTTCGTGGCGTCGTCTCTGAACGCTTGTTTGTCCGCGGAAGGCATTCCGGGAGGGAAGGGCCGTGCTGGGCGCTCAGCGGCCCTCTGAGAGCCATCTGAAGGCATTTGCGGGGAATCTGGCGGTCCTGACCGATTCGCTCAGGAAAGGTGCCCGCGCTCTGTCGGACGCTCTCGGCCAGGTACGCCGCCCGTCGCGCGGTCCATGGCGCGGGGCTCGTGGGCGGGGTGGAGCCCGGTTCCGCCGTGCAGATGGTCCCGGGCAGGGTGCCCAGCCAGGAGGGCGCCTGAGCGCGCTACACGGCACGTGAGCGGCAGGCGGGCGGGCCGGTGGGCTGACGCACGAAGCGGGCTGACACGCGAAGCGGGCTGCCATCCGGGCTGGAGTCGCCGGGAGGCTGAACGTACAGGGCCGAGTGTGGCCGCGCCCCCGTTGCACAGCACAGGGCCGAGTGTGACCGCGCCCCGTCGCACGGTATGGGGCCGCACACCCCTCGCGCGGCACAGGGTGGAGGGGCAGTGTGACCGAGTCTGTCGTCGTGTGGTGGCCGGCCAACCGTCTCCGTTGATTAAGAGGCTTCCTGAGTGGGTGTCACGTTATGATCCGGCGACCGACCGGGGAAGGGGTGAGCAGACGTGGCGGGAGTTGCCGTACGGCCCGCTCGCATCCTGATCGCGGCGCTCAGCGGGGTGCTGGCGGTGCTGGTGGGCACGGGCGTGTGGATCGCCGCGCAGGCGCGCGAGGAGCAGGGCAGGGCAGGCGACAGGCAGGCCGTGCTGGTGGCCGCCGGCACCCACGCGAAGAATCTGATCTCGCTCGACTACAAGACCGTCGCCGGCGACGTGCAGCGCATACTTGACACCTCGACGGGGGCGGCCAGGGCCGAATACGCCGCCAACGCCGGGAAGCTCAAGTCCACCACGCTGGCGAACAAGGTCGTCCAGCACGGCGTGCTGCGCGCCACAGGGCTCGTCTCCATGACGGACACCACCGCCAAGGTGCTGGTCGTGGCCGATGTGGAGATTCGCTGGGACGGCTCGAAGAGCGCGCCGCAGGAGCGGTACTACCGGTGGTCGATGGACCTGACCAAGGTCGGCGGCGTCTGGCTGGTGGCGAAGGCGGTGCAGGTGGTGTGAGAACCTTCATGATCGTCCTGCTGGGCGTCCTGGTGGTCGTGGGGGGCGTGCTGGTGCCGACGATGTGGTTCAACCTGCGCGACCTGCGGGACGCCGACGCGGCGGGCGCCGAGGCCATGGCCGCGGCCAGGAAGTTCGCGCCGGACCTGCTCTCCTACGACTACCGGACGGTGGAGGCCGATCTGGCGCGGGCCGGCACGCACACGACGGGCGAACTGACCAAGCACTACAAGGAGCTGACGACGACCCTGGTCTCCAAGGCCAAGGCCCAGAAGATCGTGCAGACGGCGGCCGTCGCGGGGGCCGGAATCGAGCACGCGACACCCGACCGCGTCGAGGTTCTGCTGTTCGTGAACACTGGTACGGTCAAGGAGATCCCAGGTAAAGACGGGGCCGAACCACGGTTCGCCCAGAACCGGGCGAGGTTCGTCATGGTGCGGCAAGATTCGCGCTGGCTGGTGGCGGATCTTTCGACCCTCCTGGGCACTGCCTGACCGTACGGGCGCGCCGCTTCCTTCAATTGTTACCAAAAATCAGGTTTAGCGCAGCCATTGACAGGGGTACCTCAGTCACAGCTACACCGGTTGTCGGCATGGGTTCGACCCTCGGTGTGACAGAGCGTTAACCGCCCACGATCGCGGGTATCGTCTTGGGCCTGGCGGTAGGCGACCGGTCACACAGGGGAGAAAACCCAGCGTCCGGGCCCCTAGTCGGCTAAAAGTCGGGCTTGTGGGCTTGACGTTTCCGCCTGAACGGGCGATGCTGCGACCAACGTGGAGCATGCAGCGAGAGCGAAGTGGACAGGCGTGTGCCGTTCGGCTACACTGCCCCTTTGCGCTGCCCTTTGACGACCCGTGATGCTTGCTCACGTTGCGAGGTTGTCTGGCGTGCGTGTAGTCAGTCCGCCGCGAGCCCTCGGAAGGACATCTGTTGGCAGCCTCGCGCAACGCCTCCGCCGTACCCGCTGGTCCCCGTCGCGTCTCTTTTTCGCGCATCCAGGAGCCCCTCGAAGTTCCTGACCTTCTCGCTCTGCAGACCGAGTCGTTCGACTGGTTGCTCGGCAACGAGAAGTGGAAGGCCCGGGTAGAGGCGGCTCGCCAGGCCGGGCGCAAGGACGTCCCGACCCAGTCGGGCCTCGAAGAGATCTTCGAAGAGATCAGTCCCATCGAGGACTTCTCGGGGACCATGTCCTTGTCGTTCCGCGACCATCGGTTCGAGCCGCCCAAGTACTCAGTCGATGAGTGCAAAGACAAGGACATGACCTTCTCCGCCCCGATGTTCGTGACGGCGGAGTTCATCAATAACACCACCGGTGAGATCAAGAGCCAGACGGTGTTCATGGGCGATTTCCCGCTCATGACGCCGAAGGGCACCTTCATCATCAACGGCACCGAACGTGTCGTCGTCTCGCAGCTGGTCCGTTCGCCTGGCGTCTATTTCGAACGCAATGTCGACAAGACGTCCGACAAGGATCTCTATGGCTGCAAGGTCATCCCGTCCAGGGGTGCCTGGCTGGAGTTCGAGATCGACAAGCGCGACAGCGTCGGTGTTCGCATCGACCGCAAGCGCAAGCAGGCCGTCACCGTGCTTCTCAAGGCACTGGGGTGGACCAGCGAACAGATCCTCGAGCGGTTCGGCCAGTACGAGTCGATGCGCGCCACCCTGGAGAAGGACCACACGGCCGGCCAGGATGACGCTCTGCTCGACATCTACCGCAAGCTGCGGCCGGGTGAGCCGCCGACCAAGGAGTCGGCGCAGACCCTGCTGGAGAACCTGTATTTCAACCCCAAGCGGTACGACCTGGCCAAGGTCGGCCGATACAAGATCAACAAGAAGCTCGGGGTCGACTCCGAGATCACGCAGGGCACGCTGACCGAAGAGGACATCGTCGCCACGATCGAGTACATCGTCCGCCTGCACGCGGGCGAGGAGTCGATGCCGGGCGCCGGTGACCGCGAGGTCATCGTCGAGGTCGACGACATCGACCACTTCGGCAACCGCCGCCTGCGCAGCGTCGGCGAGCTCATCCAGAACCAGGTCCGCCTGGGCCTGGCCCGCATGGAGCGCGTCGTCCGCGAGCGGATGACCACCCAGGACGTCGAGGCGATCACGCCGCAGACCCTGATCAACATCCGCCCGGTCGTGGCGTCGATCAAGGAGTTCTTCGGCACCTCGCAGCTGTCGCAGTTCATGGACCAGACCAACCCGCTGGCCGGCCTGACGCACAAGCGGCGTCTGTCCGCGCTGGGTCCCGGCGGTCTGTCCCGTGAGCGGGCCGGGTTCGAGGTCCGTGACGTGCACCCGTCCCACTACGGCCGGATGTGCCCGATCGAGACCCCTGAAGGTCCCAACATCGGTCTGATCGGCTCGCTGGCCTCCTATGGCCGGATCAACGCCTTCGGCTTCGTCGAGACGCCTTATCGCAAGGTCGTCGACGGCAAGGTGACCGAGCAGATCGACTACCTGACCGCTGACGAGGAAGACCGCTACGTCAAGGCGCAGGCCAACACGGTGCTCAACGCCGACGGCTCGTTCGCCGAGTCCCGGGTTCTCGTCCGTACCAAGGGCGGCGAGACCGAGCTCATGCGGGCCGAGGAGGTCGACTACATCGACGTGTCGCCGCGCCAGATGGTGTCGGTCGCCACCGCGATGATCCCGTTCCTGGAGCACGACGACGCCAACCGCGCGCTCATGGGCTCCAACATGCAGCGCCAGTCGGTGCCGCTGCTCAAGAGCGAGGCGCCGCTGGTCGGCACCGGCATGGAATACCGTGCCGCCACCGACGCGGGCGACGTCATCAGCGCCGAGAAGGCCGGTGTCGTCGAAGAGGTCTCCGCCGACTACGTCACGGTCATGAACGACGACGGCACGCGTACGACGTACCGGGTCGCCAAGTTCAAGCGCTCCAACCAGGGCACCTCGTTCAACCAGAAGCCCATCGTCGCCGAGGGCGACCGGGTGGAGGTCAACCAGGTGATCGCCGACGGTCCTTGCACCGACCAGGGTGAGATGGCCCTGGGCAAGAACCTGCTGGTGGCGTTCATGCCGTGGGAGGGTCACAACTACGAAGACGCGATCATCCTGTCCCAGCGCCTGGTCCAGGACGACGTCCTTTCCTCGATCCACATCGAGGAGCACGAGGTCGACGCCCGTGACACCAAGCTGGGCCCGGAGGAGATCACCCGGGACATCCCCAACGTCTCCGAAGAGGTCCTGGCCGACCTCGACGAGCGCGGCATCATCCGCATCGGCGCCGAGGTCGTACCCGGTGACATCCTGGTCGGCAAGGTCACGCCCAAGGGCGAGACCGAGCTGACCCCGGAAGAGCGGCTGCTGCGCGCGATCTTCGGTGAGAAGGCCCGCGAAGTCCGCGACACCTCGCTGAAGGTGCCGCACGGCGAGCAGGGCAAGGTCATCCACGTGCGCGTCTTCAGCCGCGAGGAGGGCGACGAGCTGCCGCCGGGCGTCAACGAGCTGGTCCGCGTCTACGTGGCGCAGAAGCGTAAGATCACCGATGGTGACAAGCTGGCCGGCCGGCACGGCAACAAGGGCGTCATCTCCAAGATCCTGCCGGTCGAGGACATGCCGTTCCTGGAGGACGGCACCCCGGTCGACATCATCCTCAACCCGCTGGGCGTGCCCGGCCGGATGAACGTCGGCCAGGTGCTGGAGACCCACCTAGGGTGGATCGCCGCCAGAGGATGGGATATCTCCGGCATCCAGGAGGCCTGGGCCGAGCGGCTGCGTGACAAGGGCTTCGAGAAGGTCGCCCCGCGCACCAACATGGCCACGCCGGTCTTCGACGGCGCCCATGAAGAAGAGATCGTCGGGCTGCTCGGCAACACCGTCGCCAACCGCGACGGTGACCGGATGGTTCAGCAGAGCGGTAAGGCTCAGCTGTTCGACGGCCGCTCCGGCGAGCCGTTCCCGTATCCGATCTCGGTCGGCTACATCTACATTCTCAAGCTGCTGCACCTGGTCGACGACAAGATCCACGCGCGGTCGACCGGCCCGTACTCCATGATCACCCAGCAGCCGCTCGGCGGTAAGGCCCAGTTCGGCGGCCAGCGCTTCGGTGAGATGGAGGTGTGGGCGCTGGAGGCGTACGGCGCCGCCTACGCCCTGCAGGAGCTGCTGACCATCAAGTCCGACGACGTTCTCGGCCGGGTGAAGGTCTACGAGGCCATCGTCAAGGGCGAGAACATTCCCGAGCCGGGCATCCCGGAGTCCTTCAAGGTCCTCATCAAGGAAATGCAGTCGCTGTGCCTCAACGTCGAGGTGCTCTCCAGCGACGGCATGTCCATCGAGATGCGAGACACGGACGAGGACGTCTTCCGCGCAGCGGAGGAGCTCGGTATCGATCTGTCCCGGCGTGAGCCGAGCAGCGTGGAAGAAGTCTGAGGGGGAGATCGCACAAAATGCTAGACGTCAACTTCTTCGACGAGCTCAGGATCGGTCTTGCGACCGCCGACGACATTCGTCAGTGGTCGCACGGCGAGGTCAAGAAGCCCGAGACCATCAACTACCGAACCCTCAAGCCGGAAAAGGACGGGCTCTTCTGCGAGAAGATCTTCGGTCCGACCCGCGACTGGGAGTGCTACTGCGGTAAGTACAAGCGCGTCCGCTTCAAGGGCATCATCTGTGAGCGCTGTGGCGTCGAGGTGACTCGCGCCAAGGTGCGCCGTGAGCGGATGGGCCACATCGAGCTGGCCGCGCCTGTCACGCACATCTGGTACTTCAAGGGTGTTCCCTCCCGCCTCGGCTACCTGCTCGACCTGGCCCCGAAGGACCTGGAGAAGGTCATCTACTTCGCGGCCTACATGATCACGCAGGTCGACACCGAGATGCGTGAGCGTGACCTGCCCTCGCTGGAGGCGAAGATCTCCGTCGAGCGGCAGCACATCGAGCAGCGCCGTGACGCCGACGTCGAGGCCAGGCAGAAGAAGCTCGAAGGCGACCTGGCCGAGCTCGAAGCGGCCGGCGCCAAGGGCGACCAGCGCCGCAAGGTCCGTGAGGGCGCCGAGCGCGAGATGCGTCAGCTCCGCGACCGGGCCCAGCGCGAGCTGGACCGGCTCGACGAGGTCTGGAGCCGCTTCAAGAACCTCAAGGTCCAGGACCTCGAGGGCGACGAGCTGCTCTACCGCGAGATGCGCGACCGCTTCGGCCGCTACTTCAAGGGCGGCATGGGCGCGCAGGCGATCCAGGACCGCCTGATCAGCTTCGACCTCGACGCCGAGGCCGAGAACCTGCGCGAGACCATCCGCAGCGGCAAGGGCCAGAAGAAGGCCCGCGCGCTCAAGCGGCTCAAGGTCGTGTCGGCGTTCCTCAACACGACCAACTCGCCGCGCGGCATGGTGCTCGACTGCATCCCGGTCATCCCGCCGGACCTGCGCCCGATGGTGCAGCTCGACGGTGGCCGGTTCGCCACCTCCGACCTGAACGACCTGTACCGCCGGGTCATCAACCGGAACAACCGCCTCAAGCGTCTGCTCGACCTCGGCGCGCCCGAGATCATCGTGAACAACGAGAAGCGGATGCTCCAGGAGGCCGTCGACGCGCTGTTCGACAACGGCCGTCGCGGTCGCCCGGTGACCGGTCCCGGCAACAGGCCGCTGAAGTCCCTGAGCGACATGCTCAAGGGCAAGCAGGGTCGTTTCCGCCAGAACCTGCTGGGCAAGCGAGTCGACTACTCCGGCCGTTCGGTCATCGTCGTCGGCCCGCAGCTCAAGCTGCACCAGTGCGGTCTGCCCAAGCAGATGGCGCTGGAGCTGTTCAAGCCGTTCGTGATGAAGCGGCTGGTTGACCTCAACCACGCCCAGAACATCAAGTCGGCCAAGCGGATGGTCGAGCGCGCCCGCCCCGTGGTGTGGGACGTGCTCGAAGAGGTCATCACCGAGCACCCGGTGCTGCTCAACCGCGCTCCGACGCTCCACCGTCTGGGCATCCAAGCGTTCGAGCCGCAGCTGGTCGAGGGCAAGGCCATCCAGATCCACCCGCTCGTCTGCACCGCGTTCAACGCGGACTTCGACGGCGACCAGATGGCCGTGCACCTGCCGCTGTCGGCTGAGGCCCAGGCCGAGGCACGCATCCTGATGCTCTCGACCAACAACATCCTCAAGCCGGCCGACGGCAAGCCCGTGACGATGCCCACCCAGGACATGGTCATCGGCCTCTACTGGCTGACCACCCAGAAGGACGGGGCGATCGGCGAGGGCCGCGTGTTCGGCTCGATCGCCGAGGCGCAGATGGCGTTCGACCGCGGCGAGCTGGAGATTCAGGCGAAGATCCAGATCCGCATGAAGGACGTCCTGCCGCCGCGCGAGTGGGTCGCTCCCGAGGGCTGGGAGCAGGGTGACGCCATCCGGCTGGAGACCACGTTCGGCCGGTGCCTGTTCAACCTGACGCTGCCCGACAGCTACCCCTTCGTCGACTTCCAGGTCGGCAAGAAGCAGCTGTCCACGATCGTGAACGAGCTGGCGGAGACCTACCCCAAGATCGAGGTCGCCAACTCGCTCGACGCGCTCAAGGACGCGGGCTTCCGCTGGGCGACGCGCTCCGGTGTCACGATCTCGATCGAGGACGTCGTCGCGCCCCCGAACAAGACCGACATCATGGAGAACTACGAGCGCCGGGCCGACAAGGTCCAGCGCGAGTACGAGCGCGGTCTGATCACCGACGAGGAGCGCCGTCAGGAGCTCATCGAGATCTGGACGCACGCGACGGCCGACGTCGAGACCGACATGGTCAACGCCTTCCCGGCGACCAACCCGGTCTGGATGATGGTCAACTCGGGCGCCCGTGGTAACAAGATGCAGGTCCGGCAGATCGCCGGCATCCGCGGCCTGGTGTCCAACACCAAGGGTGAGACGATCCCGCGGCCGATCAAGGCCTCGTTCCGCGAGGGCCTGTCGGTGCTGGAGTACTTCATCTCCACCCACGGTCAGCGGAAGGGTCTGGCCGACACCGCTCTGCGTACCGCGGACTCGGGTTACCTGACCCGTCGTCTGGTGGACGTGGCGCAGGACGTCATCGTGCGCGAGATCGACTGCGGCACCGACCGCGCGGTCCCGCTGCACGTCGCCGACCGCGACGCGTCCGGCAACCTGGTCAAGGCGGAGAACGCCGAGTCCAACGTGCACGGCCGCATCCTGGCCGAGGACGTCGAGGTCGACGGCAAGATCATCGCCCCGGAGGGTGTCGACATCAACGACATCCACGTCACGGCGCTGGTCGAGGCCGGCATCGAGACCGTCCGCACCCGCAGCGCGCTCGTCTGCGAGGCCAAGATCGGTGTCTGCGCGACCTGCTACGGCCGCTCGCTGGCCACCGGCAAGCTCGTGGACGTCGGCGAGGCGGTCGGCATCATCGCCGCCCAGTCGATCGGTGAGCCGGGCACGCAGCTGACCATGCGTACGTTCCACACCGGTGGTGTGGCCGGCGCCGACATCACCCACGGTCTGCCCCGTGTCACGGAGCTGTTCGAGGCGCGCATCCCCAAGGGTGTCGCCCCGATCTCCGAGGCCGAGGGCCGGGCTCGCATCGACGAGACCGACAAGACCAGGAAGATCGTGATCACCCCCGACGACGGCTCGGAGGAGATCGCGTACCCGGTGTCGATGCGTTCGCGCCTGCTCGTGCAGGACGGCCAGCGCATCACGGTCGGCCAGCAGCTCGTGGCCGGTGCGGTCAACCCCAACGAGGTGCTGCGCATCCTCGGCCCGCGGGCCGTGCAGCTGCACCTGGTGGCGGAGGTCCAGCAGGTCTACCGGTCGCAGGGTGTGTCGATCCACGACAAGCACATCGAGATCATCGTGCGGCAGATGCTCAAGCGCGTGAACGTGCTGGAGTCCGGTGACACCGACCTGCTGCCCGGCGAGCTCGTGGAGCGTCCGCGCTTCGAGCAGATGAACCGCGAGACGGTGGCGGAGAGCGGCTCCCCGGCCGCCGGTCGCCCGGTGCTCATGGGCATCACGAAGGCGTCGCTCGCCACCGAGTCGTGGCTGTCGGCGGCCTCCTTCCAGGAGACGACCAGGGTCCTGACGGACGCGGCGATCCACGCCAAGTCCGACTCGCTCCTGGGCCTGAAGGAGAACGTCATCATCGGTAAGCTCATCCCGGCCGGTACGGGCATGCCCCAGTACCGCAACATCCGGGTGGAGCCCACCGAGGAGGCCAAGGCCGCCATGTACACCGTGGGCGGCTACGACGGCTCCGCGGCCGACTACACCTTCGGCACCGGCAGTGGCGAGGCCGTGCCCCTGGAGGAGTACGACTTCGGCCAGTACAACAGGTGATTTCCCGTCACTGGTAAGCGCGCGCGCCCGGGTCTCTCTCACGAGAGGCCCGGGCGCGGCGCTTTTCCGGCCTTCTCCTTGAGCGCGGCCTTCTTCTGAACACGCCCTTCCCGCATGCGCGGCCTTCTCGCACGCGCGGTCTGCTCGTACGCGGCGCCGTGGTGGCCCCAGACGCCCTCGTGGGCAGGGGGCCGCCCAGGGAGACACCCGCCGGGCCCGCCACCGGCCAGTCACCATCACGCCGCCCTGTGGGCCGCCTCAGTGACCGGACCGGCGGCCGCCGGCGCGGTCAGAGCATCGAGGCGATCAGGTCCTTGGTCTTGGCGGCCGCCTCCGTGAGCGCCGTCACGCCGCCCGCCGAGGCGGTCAGCATGGTCAGGAACGAGGTCAGGCGGTTGGGGCGTTGCTCGCCCCGCACCTCCTCCTGCAGAAGCTCGACGGCCGTCGTGGCGCCCTGAGGATCGCCCAGCTGGTGGTGGTGCCGGACGACGATGGCCTGCAGGTCGGCGATCAGCAGCCGCAGCTCCTCCTGCTGGGCGGAGACGCCGTAGTTGTACGTGCCGCCGATGTTGGCGTTGGCTCCCGAGATGGTGCCGAAGTTGAAGCCCTGGCCGCCGCTGATGTTGATGCCCTCGCGGCCGTATGCCGGATCGTCCGGATGGTGCGTCATCTGCTGCTGCCCTTCTGCGGAGAGGCCGGCGACTGGTTGACGGTGCCGCCGACGTTGGCGTTGTGGCCGGAGATGTTGCCGAAGTTGAAGCCCTGGCCGCCGCTGATGTTGATCTTGTGGTTGGTGACCTGGGTGATGAGCTGGGCCGCCTCGCCGGTGTCGATGTTGTGCTCGACCAGGAACTTGGCCATGCCCTTGAACACGGCCTCGTGGACGACCTTGTCGAACATCTCGACGTCGCGTTCGATGAAGAAGCGCCGCAGGTCGTCGCCCATGGCCAGCTCCCGCACGCTCACGCGGGCGCCGTAGTCGTACAGGCCGTGGCTCTGGATGACGGCGCGGTCGTCGCGTTCGCGCCGGTGCCTGGCGGCGGCCCGGCCCCAGCGCTTGCCCATCCGGTACGGGGTGCCGAGCAGGAGGGGGACCGTCGCCGCCGCGCCGCGGCCCACCGCCACGGCCAGGCCGGTGAGCACGTCGGTCGACACCTTGTCCACGAGGAAGAACTTGCGCGCCAGCGGATACAGCATGAACGTGGCGCCCTCCAGGAAGAGCGAGCCGCGCAGCCGTACGGCACGCAGGAAGACGGTCACGATGAGCTGCCCGCCCCAGCCGAGGACCTCGACGCTGAGATAGACGCGCGCCGAGGACTCCGGCGAGCGCGCGACCGCCTGCAGCAGGTCGGCGCCCACCGACGTCACCGGCGGCGCGAGCGGGTCGGGCAGCAGGTCGGGGGCGTTGTTGATGTCCACGCCGTTGATGAACAGCTGCTCGGCGAGCCGCAGGTTGGGCAGGCCGGTGGCGGCGATCTCGCGTGCCATCCAGGCGTGTACGTCGTCGGCGTGGAAACGTTTCGGCGGCCGGTCCTTCTGCGCGGCCTTGGTGGTGTCGATGGCGAACGACCAGGCGTGATAGTCGACGCCGCTCCCGACGAACGGCAGATAGTCGGCGAACACCGTGACGTTGCCGCGCTGAGCCTGGACGAGGCGGCCGGTCTGGCGGCGGGCGCTCGGCCCCAGCGGCGCGGGGGCCCGGTTGGGGGAGAAGCGGCGGGTGGACAGCCGGTGGCCGAGCACGACGACCCTCGTGTAGAAGATGTGCGCGGCCACCACCAGCCACGCCGTCCCCAGCGGGAGCAGGGCGAGCGCGCCGAGCCGCAGCGCCTCGCTCTGGCCCAGGTCGTCGAGGTCGCTCAGGTCGTCCAGCGGCTCCAGCGCGTCCAGGTCCGGCAGCGCGTCCGCCGCGCCCGCCACCACGAGCCCGACCGTGGCCAGGCCGATGAGCAGGAGCAGCACGTCGCGGATCGCACGGTGACGCTCGGCGGCCAGCGCGTGCTTGACGACGGCGGGCAGGTCCACGCCGTAGGAGGGCGCGCTGGCTCGGTAGGGCTGCCCGAGGGTCTCGCTGATGACGTCATGGCAGAAGGACTCGTCGATGTAGCCGGCCGCGCAGAGGTAGCGGGTGGTGTTCGTGGGGCGCTGGATCGGTGCGGAGGTCGTGGAGTGGTGCTCGTCGAGCCCGGAGTCCTGCGCGAAGGCCGCCCCTTGCGCGAAGGCCGCGCCCTGGGGGGCGGCCCCGGCCGACTCCTGGAGGACGGCTTCGACGCCGCCCAGGCGGATGCGCTGGCCCGGCTCCACGCGTACGGGCTGCATGATCCTGGTGCCGTTGACCCAGGTGCCGTTGGTCGAGCCGCAGTCGGCGATCCAGGCCGCGCCCCCGGCCAGCCAGATCCTCGCGTGCCGGCGGCTGATCTCCTCGGAGTCGATCCGCAGCTCGGCCGTGCGACCGAGCTCGGCGGCCGTCTCCGAGACGGGGAAGCTGCGCCCGCGCAGCTCCCGAGGAGCGAGGATCACGAGCTCGAACAGGGGGGCGTGGAAAGGTGGCGGCCCAGGCCAGGGCGCGGCCGGCTCAGACAATCCGCCCTCCGCGCTGAAGGTCGTGCCGGATCCATGACATCTGCCATCCCTCTCGACGGGTGGACAGGACGCTAGTCCGGCGCGGCCGCCGTCCGCTTCAGGGAGTGACCTAGGGATTACCCTAGGCGCGCCCCAAGAGACGGCACAGAAGACGGCGCAGGTGAGACGGGCGGGTTACGGTCGGATGGCGGTTCATCGTCTTGGGTACGAAACCGCCCGGCGGCCTATATCATTAGGACCGGAGCTGTAGATGGGCTGGATGAGTAGGCCCCGGCGATCCGGAGTGGCAAGGCTTGAGAGCCTTGTCGCGCCGTTTTGACGTGTCGCATGGGCCTGGGTAGTCTTGGACATCGTGCCCGTCTCTATGCGGGCTCTCGACCGTGCGCCCATTAAGGGCGTGGGACGGCTTCCTGGCTCGTAATCCTCGCGGATGTGTCTGTGTGAATAGCGCGACACGCCCGAGCGCGGGGGCACCGGGACAAGTAAAACCAGCAGGTCATGACACCGGCAGAACCTGCGAAATGCAAGTTGTGATGACGTAACACCGGCCAAGGCACGAAACGGAGTGGCAGTGCCCACTATTCAGCAGTTGGTCCGCAAGGGCCGGCAGGACAAGGTCTCCAAGACCAAGACTCCTGCCCTCAAGGGGAGTCCGCAGCGGCGCGGTGTGTGCCAGCGCGTTTACACGACGACTCCGAAGAAGCCCAACTCGGCACTGCGCAAGGTGGCCCGCGTTCGGCTCACGAACGGCATCGAGGTCACCGCTTACATTCCCGGAGTGGGGCACAACCTGCAGGAGCACTCCATCGTGCTCGTGCGTGGCGGTCGTGTGAAGGACCTGCCTGGTGTTCGCTACAAGATCATCCGTGGCTCGCTCGACACCCAGGGTGTCCGCAACCGCAAGCAGGCCCGTAGCCGCTACGGCGCGAAGAGGGAGAAGAGCTAACAATGCCTCGTAAGGGTTCTCCTGGCCGTCGTCAGCTCATGGCTGACCCGGTTTACAGCTCGCCGCTGGTGACCGCCCTGATCAACAAGGTGCTCCTGGACGGCAAGCGCTCCATCGCGCAGTCGATCGTCTACGGCGCCCTCGAAGGCTGCAGGGAGAAGACGGGCAACGACCCGGTCGTCACCCTCAAGCGCGCGCTTGACAACGTCAAGCCGACCCTCGAGGTCCGCAGCCGCCGCGTCGGTGGCGCGACCTACCAGGTGCCGGTCGAGGTGCGCGCCGCGCGCAGCACCACCCTGGCCCTGCGCTGGCTGGTGCAGTACTCCCGCGCCCGCCGCGAGAAGACCATGACCGAGCGCCTCATGAACGAGCTCCTCGACGCCAGCAACGGCCTCGGGGCGAGCGTGAAGAAGCGCGAGGACACCCACAAGATGGCCGAGTCCAACAAGGCCTTCGCCCACTACCGCTGGTAACACCGGCGGGTTCGACGAGACGACGAGGACGCGAGAGAAGTGGCCACCACGACCGCTCTTGACCTGGCCAAGGTCCGCAACATCGGGATCATGGCCCATATCGACGCGGGCAAGACCACCACGACCGAGCGCATCCTGTTCTACACCGGCATCAACTACAAGATCGGTGAAGTCCACGAGGGCGCTGCCACGATGGACTGGATGGAGCAGGAGCAGGAGCGCGGCATCACGATCACGTCTGCCGCGACGACCTGCGAGTGGCTCGGTCACACCATCAACATCATCGACACCCCGGGTCACGTTGACTTCACCATCGAGGTGGAGCGTTCGCTCCGCGTCCTCGACGGCGCGGTCGCCGTGTTCGACGGTGTCGCGGGTGTTGAGCCGCAGTCGGAGACGGTGTGGCGCCAGGCTGACCGCTACAACGTGCCCCGCATCTGCTTCGTGAACAAGATGGACCGGGTCGGCGCCGAGTTCCACCGCTGCGTCGACATGATGATCACCCGTCTGGGTGCCATCCCGGCCGTCGTTCAGCTTCCGTGGGGCGTCGAGGCCGGCTTCAGGGGCGTCATCGACCTGGTGAAGATGAAGGGCCTGCTCTGGAGCGAAGAGGCGGCCAAGGGCGAGATGTACGACGTCGTCGACATCCCGGCCGACCACGCCGAAGCCGCTCGCGAGTGGCGTGACAAGCTGGTCGAGACCGTCGCCGAGAACGACGACGAGATCATGGAGCTCTTCCTCGAGGGCACCGAGCCCACCGAGGAGCAGCTGGTCGCGGCCATTCGCCGCGCCACCGTGGCGGGCACCATCAACCCCGTCCTCACCGGCACCGCGTTCAAGAACAAGGGCGTGCAGCCCCTGCTCGACGCCATCGTCGCCTACCTCCCCGCACCGACCGACATCCCGGCCTTCAAGGGCCACGCGGTCGGCAACGAGGAGAAGATCGTCGAACGGCACGCGGACCCGACCGAGCCGTTCGCCGCACTGGCATTCAAGATCATGAGCGACCAGCACCTGGGTCGTCTCACCTACATCCGCATCTACTCGGGCACGCTCGAGGCCGGTTCCGGAGTCATCAACTCCGTGAAGGGCAAGAAGGAGCGGATCGGCAAGATCTACCAGATGCACGCGAACAAGCGCGAGGAGCGCCCGACGGCGCACGCCGGGCAGATCGTCGCCGTGATGGGCCTGAAGGACACCACCACCGGTGACACCCTGTCCGACCCGACGCACCAGGTCGTGCTCGAGTCGATGACGTTCCCGGCTCCGGTCATCAACGTCGCGATCGAGCCCAAGACCAAGGGCGACCAGGAGAAGCTGTCCACCGCCATCCAGCGGCTGGCCGAGGAGGACCCGTCCTTCCAGGTCCGCCGTGACGAGGAGACCGGTCAGACGGTCATCTGGGGCATGGGCGAGCTTCACCTGGAGATCCTCGTCGACCGGATGCGTCGCGAGTTCAAGGTCGAGGCCAACGTGGGCCGCCCGCAGGTGGCCTACCGCGAGACCATCCGCCGCAAGGTGGAGAAGATCGACTACACCCACAAGAAGCAGACCGGTGGTTCCGGTCAGTTCGCGCGGGTGATCATCAACCTCGAGCCGCTGGGCGAAGGCAACGACGGCTACGAGTTCGAGAACAAGGTCACCGGTGGCCGCGTCCCGAGGGAGTACATCCCGTCGGTCGACGCCGGCGCCCAGGAGGCCGCCGAGTTCGGCGTGCTGGCCGGTTACCCGATGGTGGGCGTGAAGGTTACGCTGACCGACGGTGCGGCCCACGACGTGGACTCCTCGGAAATGGCGTTCAAGATCGCTGGCTCGATGGCCTTCAAGGAGGCCGCGCGCAAGGCGGACGCCGTGCTCCTCGAGCCGATGATGGCCGTCGAGGTCACCACGCCCGAGGACTACATGGGTGACGTCATCGGTGACCTCAACGGTCGCCGCGGGCAGATCCAGGCGATGGACGAGCGGGCCGGGGCCCGGGTCGTCCAGGCGCTCGTGCCGCTGTCTGAGATGTTCGGCTACGTGGGCGACCTTCGTAGCAAGACGCAGGGGCGCGCGAGCTACAGCATGCAGTTCGACTCCTACTCGGAGGTGCCTCCGGGCATCGCCAAGGAGATCGTCGCGAAGGCCCGGGGCGAATAGTCTCCGGTCCGGCTCCGCGAGGGGCCGGACCAGGACTTCCGTCCTGGTCCCTGGCAGGATGGCGCGAGCCATCCTGCCGCCAAGGGGTTCGGGAGTTCCCGGGCCCGAGTGTGTAGACGAAAGTCAGTCAGATTCTCAAGGAGAGAACCAGTGGGCAAGGCCAAGTTCGAGCGGACTAAGCCGCACATGAACATCGGCACCATTGGACACATCGACCACGGCAAGACCACGCTGACCGCGGCGATCACCAAGGTGCTTCACGACCGTTTCCCCGAGCTGAACAAGGCGACCCCGTTCGACAAGATCGACAAGGCGCCCGAGGAGAAGGCTCGCGGCATCACGATCTCGATCGCGCACGTCGAGTACCAGACCGAGAAGCGTCACTATGCGCACGTTGACTGCCCCGGTCACGCCGACTACGTGAAGAACATGATCACCGGTGCCGCTCAGATGGACGGCGCCATCCTCGTGGTCGCCGCCACCGACGGCCCGATGCCGCAGACGAAGGAGCACGTCCTCCTGGCCCGCCAGGTCGGCGTCCCCTACATCGTCGTGGCGCTCAACAAGGCCGACATGGTCGACGACGAGGAGATCCTGGAGCTCGTCGAGCTCGAGGTCCGCGAGCTGCTCTCGCAGCAGGAGTTCCCCGGCGACGACCTGCCCGTCGTCCGCGTCTCCGCCCTCAAGGCTCTCGAGGGTGACGAGAAGTGGGCCGACAGCATCGTCGAGCTGATGAACGCCGTGGACGAGAACGTCCCCGAGCCCCCGCGTGACACGGAGAAGCCGTTCCTCATGCCGGTCGAGGACGTCTTCTCGATCACCGGTCGCGGCACCGTCGTCACCGGCCGTATCGAGCGCGGCATCGTCAAGGTCAACGAGCAGGTCGACATCATCGGCATCAAGCCGGAGAAGACGACGACCACCGTCACCAGCATCGAGATGTTCAACAAGATGCTCGACGAGGGTCACGCGGGCGACAACGCCGCCCTGCTGCTCCGTGGCATCAAGCGCGACGACGTCGAGCGCGGCCAGTGCATCATCAAGCCGGGCACGACGACCCCGCACACCGAGTTCACCGGCCAGGTCTACATCCTGTCCAAGGACGAGGGCGGCCGCCACACGCCGTTCTTCAACAACTACCGCCCGCAGTTCTACTTCCGTACGACTGACGTGACCGGCGTCGTGAACCTCCCCGAGGGCACGGAAATGGTCATGCCGGGCGACAACACCGAAATGCGCGTTGAGCTGATCCAGCCCATCGCCATGGAGGAAGGCCTCAAGTTCGCGATCCGTGAGGGTGGCCGCACCGTCGGCGCCGGCCGGGTCGTGAAGATCCTCAAGTAGTCAGACCGTCGGGGCGGCGGTCGGCCCCGAATTCGGGACCGACCGCCTCACCGTTGTAGAGCCCCATGCAAGGCGCCGTGATCCAGCAGTAGCTTCGGCCCACGTGACCGAAGTCACTGCCGGATCACGGAAGAAAAGGCAGATCGACTGCGTCTGCCTCGTGGGGTTACGCAGGCTCTGGCCTGCATCAGCATGGCGGCAACAGGCCGCACGATACTTTTTCAGACGACAGCGAAGGACACCGAGGCCACTATGGCGGGACAGAAGATCCGCATCCGGCTTAAGGCCTATGACCACGAGGTCATCGATAGCTCGGCCAAGAAGATCGTCGAGACGGTGACGCGGACTGGCGCGAAGGTCGCGGGCCCGGTGCCGCTGCCGACCGAGAAGAACGTGTACTGCGTCATCCGCTCGCCGCACAAGTACAAGGACAGCCGCGAGCACTTCGAGATGCGCACGCACAAGCGGCTGATTGACATCATCGACCCGACCCCCAAGACGGTTGACTCGCTCATGCGGCTCGACCTCCCCGCGGGTGTCGACATTTCGATCAAGCTCTGAGGGAACGCACTGACATGGCTAAGACGATCAAGGGCGTCCTGGGCAAGAAGCTCGGCATGACCCAGGTCTTCGACGCGGACAACCGGATGGTTCCGGTGACCGTGGTCGAGGCCGGTCCGTGCGTGGTGACCCGGGTCCGCACCGCCGAGAAGGACGGCTACTCCGCCGTTCAGCTCGGCTTCGGGCAGGTCGACCCCCGGAAGGTCAACAAGCCGCTCGGCGACTACCTGCGTAAGCACGACATCACCCCGCGCCGTTACTTCGCGGAGATCCGCACCGACGACGCGAGCGACTACACCCTGGGCCAGGAGCTGCTGGCCGACACCTTCGAGGCCGGCCAGTTCGTCGACGTGACGGGCAAGAGCAAGGGCAAGGGCTTCGCGGGCGTCATGAAGCGGCACGGCTTCGGTGGTCTGGGCGCGTCGCACGGTACGCAGCGCAAGCACCGCTCGCCGGGTTCCATCGGTGGCTGCGCCACCCCGGGCCGCGTATTCAAGGGTCTGCGCATGGCTGGCCGGATGGGTAACGTCCGCACCACCGTGCAGAGCCTCAAGGTTCACTCCGTGGACGCCGAGAACGGTCTCATCCTGATCAAGGGTGCGATCCCCGGCGCCAACGGCAGTCTCGTACTCGTCCGCACCGCTGCCAAGAAGGGGGCTGCGAAGTGACAAGCATTGACGTCCTCGACGCCAGCGGTGCCAAGGCCGGCACGGTTGACCTGCCCGAAGACATCTTCGGCGCCAAGGTCAACGTCCCGCTGATCCACCAGGTGGTCGTGGCCCAGCTCGCCGCTCGCCGGCAGGGCACCCACAAGGCCAAGACCCGTGGTGAGGTCTCCGGCGGCGGCAAGAAGCCGTACCGGCAGAAGGGCACCGGCCGCGCCCGTCAGGGCTCGACCCGCGCGCCGCAGTTCACCGGCGGTGGCGTCGTCCACGGCCCGGTGCCGCGCGACTACTCGCAGCGCACGCCCAAGAAGATGAAGTCCGCCGCTCTGCGCGGCGCGCTCTCCGACAGGGCCGGCGGCGGTCGCGTCCACGTGGTCAGCTCGCTGGTGTCGGGGGAGACCCCCAAGACCAAGGCTGCCCTCGAGGCCCTGCGCAAGATCACCCAGGCTCCGCGCGTTCTCCTCGTCGTCGACGAGGCCGACGAGCTGACCTGGCTGAGCCTGCGCAACGCCCCGGAGGTCCACCTGCTGGACGCCGGGCAGCTCAACACCTACGACGTGCTCGTGCACGACGACGTGGTCTTCACCCAGGAGGCGTACGACCAGACCGTCGCTCGTTTGAGCCAGGGCGGGAAGGAAGACGCCTGATGGAGAAGATCGCCGACCCGCGCGACATCATCATCAAGCCGGTCGTCTCTGAGAAGAGCTACGGCCTGATCGATGAGAACAACAAGTACACGTTCCTGGTGAAGAAGACCGCGAACAAGACCCAGGTCAAGATCGCCGTTGAGCAGATCTTCGGGGTCAAGGTCACCAGCGTGAACACGATCAACCGGCAGGGCAAGCGCAAGCGGACCCGCACCGGTTTTGGCAAGCGTCCCGACACCAAGCGCGCAATCGTGAGCCTGGTCGAGGGCGATCGGATCGACATCTTCGGTCAGATCGGCTGATCCGCGGGGGGCCTTGGTCCCCCAAGTCCCCTTACATCGCCCACGGCGATGAGGGATCAAGGGCTTGGCGCGCTTCGCAGGACATATGAGGGAACCGCGGAATCCTCCGGATTCCGCGGTCGACGAAGGATGAACGAAAAAGATGGGCATCCGTAAGTACAAGCCGACGACCCCGGGTCGCCGCGGGTCGAGTGTCTCGGACTTCTCCGAGATCACCCGCAGCACGCCCGAGAAGTCGTTGCTTGCGCCCCTTCACAGCAAGGGCGGCCGCAACGTACACGGCCGGGTCACCGCACGCCACCAAGGCGGCGGTCACAAGCGCGCCTACCGGATCATTGACTTCCGTAGGCATGACAAGGACGGCATTCCGGCGAAGGTCGCTCACATCGAGTACGACCCCAACCGCACCGCCAACATCGCTCTGCTCCACTACGCCGATGGCGAGAAGCGCTACATCATCGCGCCGACGGGCCTCAAGCAGGGTGACCGTATCGAGAACGGCCCCGGGGCCGACATCAAGCCGGGCAACTGCCTGCCGCTGCGCAACATCCCGACCGGTACCTTCATCCACGCGGTGGAGCTCCGTCCGGGCGGTGGCGCCAAGCTGGGCCGTTCCGCGGGCGCCCAGATCCAGCTGCTCGCCAAGGAAGGCCAGTACGCCACGCTGCGTATGCCCTCCGGCGAAATGCGCATGGTCGACGTTCGCTGCCGGGCCTCTGTGGGCCAGGTCGGCAACGCCGAGCAGGCCAACATCAACTGGGGCAAGGCCGGCCGTATGCGCTGGAAGGGCAAGCGCCCGACCGTCCGTGGTGTCGCCATGAACCCTGTCGACCACCCGCACGGTGGTGGTGAGGGTAAGACCTCCGGTGGTCGCCACCCGGTGAACCCGAAGGGTAAGCCTGAGGGCCGCACCCGCCAGGCCAACAAGGCCAGTGACCGGTTGATCATCCGGCGCCGGAGCAAGAGGAAGAAGCGGTAGGAGCAGCCGAAATGCCACGTAGCCTTAAGAAGGGTCCCTTCGTGGACGATCACCTTCAGAAGAAGGTCGAAGTCCAGAACGAGAAGGGCACCAAGACCGTCATCAAGACGTGGTCGCGGCGCTCCATGATCGTGCCCGACATGCTGGGCCACACGATCGCCGTGCACGACGGCCGCAAGCACGTCCCGGTGTTCATCACCGAGTCGATGATCGGCCACAAGCTCGGAGAGTTCGCCCCCACGCGGACCTTCCGCAGCCACGTCAAGGACGACCGGCGCAGCCGGCGATAGACGCCTTCAGAAGCAGTTAAGAGGAGTAAGCGATGGAAGCCAGGGCTCAGGCGCGGTTCGTCCGTGTCACGCCCCTCAAGGCCCGCCGCGTGGTGGACCTTATTCGCGGGCTGCCCGCTTCGGAGGCGCAGGCCGTGCTGCAGTTCGCTCCCCAGTCGGCGAGCGAGCCGATCTACAAGGTGCTCAGTTCCGCGATGGCGAACGCCGAGCACAACTTCGATCTCGACCCCAACACGCTCGTCGTGAGCCGCGCGTGGGTCGACGAGGGCCCGACGCTGAAGCGGTTCCGTCCGCGTGCACAGGGTCGCGCCTATCGGATCAACAAGCGGACGAGCCACATCACCGTGATCGTGGAGTCCCGCGAGCCGAAGGGAAGGACCCGATAGTGGGCCAGAAGGTTAACCCGCACGGGTTCCGCCTCGGCATCACGACCGACTTCAAGAGCCGGTGGTACGCCGACAAGCTGTACAAGTCGTACGTCGCCGAGGACGTGTCGATCCGCCGCATGCTGCAGAAGGGCATGGAGCGGGCCGGCATCTCCAAGGTCGAGATCGAGCGCACGACGGACCGCGTGCAGGTGGACATCCACACCGCGCGTCCCGGCATCGTGATCGGCCGCCGCGGCGCCGAGGCGGACCGTATCCGTGGCGACCTGGAGAAGCTGACCAAGAAGCAGGTTCAGCTCAACATTCTCGAGGTCAAGAACCCGGAGATCGACGCGCAGCTCGTCGCGCAGGGCGTGGCCGAGCAGCTGTCGAGCCGTGTCTCGTTCCGCCGCGCCATGCGCAAGGCGATGCAGTCCGCCATGAAGTCCGGCGCCAAGGGCATCCGTGTCCAGTGCTCCGGTCGTCTCGGCGGCGCTGAGATGTCGCGGTCGGAGTTCTACCGTGAGGGCCGTGTGCCGCTGCACACCCTTCGCGCGGACATCGACTACGGCTTCTACGAGGCCCGTACGACCTTCGGCCGCATCGGCGTGAAGGTCTGGATCTACAAGGGCGAGGCTCCGACCAGCCGCGCCGAGCGCGAGGCGGCTGCCGCCGGTGCTCGCGCCGGCCAGCGTCGTGACCGCGACGACCGTCGCGGTGGCGGCGGCGGTGGCGACCGTCCGCGTCGTGGTGGCGGTGACCGCCCCCGTCGTGGTGGCGGTGGCCGTGGCGACCGCGCCCCCCGTACTGATTCTTCGGCGGCGGCGCCCGCTGGAGCCACCCCCGAGACCGGCCCGGCTGCGCAGCCGGGTGCTGAAGGGAGCTGACCATGCTGATCCCGCGCAGGGTCAAGCACCGCAAGCAGCACCGGCCTGACCGCAGCGGAGCCGCCAAGGGCGGCACCAGGGTCGTGTTCGGCGAGTTCGGCATCCAGGCTGTTGAGCACTCCTACGTGACCAACCGTCAGATCGAGTCCGCCCGTATCGCCATGACCCGTCACATCCGCCGTGGCGGCAAGGTGTGGATCAACATCTACCCCGACCGTCCCCTCACCAAGAAGCCTGCCGAGACCCGCATGGGTTCCGGTAAGGGTTCGCCGGAGTGGTGGATCGCCAACGTCAAGCCCGGACGCGTGATGTTCGAGCTGTCCGGCGTGGCGGAGCCCGTGGCGCGTGAGGCGCTCACGAGGGCGATCCACAAGCTGCCGATGAAGTGCAAGATTGTTAAGCGTGAAGTGGGTGAGGCGTGATGGCTAAGGGCCTGACCGCCGGCGAGCTGCGAGTCGAGGACCAGGACACTCTGGTCCAGAAGCTCAAGGAAGCCAAGGAGGAGCTGTTCAACCTCCGCTTCCAGTCAGCGACCGGTCAGTTGGAGAGCCATGGGCGGCTGCGTGCCGTCCGCCGCGAGATCGCCCGTATCTACACCGTGATGCGCGAGCGCGAGCTCGGCATCGTCACGGTCGAGAAGGAGACGAGCGATGGCTGAGACCGAGACCACCACTGAGGCCAACGAGACCGAGCGGAACTTCCGCAAGGTCCGCGAGGGCCTCGTCGTCAGCGACAAGATGGACAAGACCGTCGTCGTCGCCGTCGAGGACCGCGTCAAGCACCGTCTGTACGGCAAGGTCATCCGCCGTACGACCAAGTACAAGGCGCACGACGAGGCCAACGCCTGTGGCGTCGGCGACCGCGTGCTGCTGATGGAGACCCGCCCCCTCTCCGCCACCAAGCGGTGGAGGGTCGTGGAGATCCTCGAGAAGGCCAAGTAGGCCTTTTCGGCTATACCGCGCCTCGTGGGGGCCCAGGCCCCCATGACGGCGTCCAAGGACGCGAGGTCCACCAGGGCCTCGCGTCGCCTGCGGTGCGGCCCCAGGAGGGTGTGAGCCTTCCAGGGGTTGTAGCCGGGGGAACAAGACAACTACGGGTTCCGCCAGGCTCAGCGATGAGAACCGGCGCGACTAACAGGAGTAACAGTGATCCAGCAGGAGTCGCGGCTCAAGGTCGCCGACAACACGGGCGCGAAGGAAATCCTTTGCATCCGCGTTCTCGGTGGCTCGGGCCGACGCTACGCCGGTATCGGCGACATCATCGTCGCCACTGTCAAGGACGCGCTGCCCGGCAGCACGGGCGTCAAGAAGGGCGATGTGGTCAAGGCCGTCATCGTCCGCACGGTCAAGGAGCGCCGCCGGCCCGACGGCTCCTACATCCGCTTCGACGAGAACGCCGCCGTCATCATCAAGGACAGCGGTGACCCTCGTGGCACTCGTATCTTCGGCCCGGTCGGCCGCGAGCTGCGCGACAAGAAGTTCATGCGCATCATCTCGCTCGCACCGGAGGTGCTGTAATGCCGAAGCTGCATGTCAAGAAGGGCGACCTGGTTCAGGTCGTCGCCGGCAAGAACAAGGGTGCCAAGGGTCACGTGATCGCCACGTTCCCGCGCGAGGACCGCGTGGTGGTCGAGGGCGTCAACATGATCAAGAAGCACACCAAGGAGACCCACCAGGGTCCGCGCGGCGCCAAGACCGGCGGCGTGCAGACCATGGAGGCTCCTATTCACGTGTCGAACGTGAAGAAGCTCAAGGACGAGAAGCCCGCCGCCAAGAAGCCCGCCGACGAGAAGGCCGACGAGAAGAAGGCCGACGAGACGGGTGAGGACAGCTGATGACTGCCACGACCACTGAGACCGAGCGCCCGACGCCGCGACTCAAGACGAAGTACCGCGAGGAGATCGCGGCCCAGCTTCGCGAGCAGTTCGGCATCGAGAACGTCATGCAGATCCCGGCCCTGACCAAGATCAAGGTCAACATGGGTGTCGGCGAGGCGGCTCGTGACTCCAAGCTCATCGAAGGCGCCGTTCGCGACCTCACCGTGATCACCGGCCAGAAGCCGGCCGTCGTCCGGGCCCGCAAGTCCATCGCCCAGTTCAAGCTGCGCGAGGGCATGCCGATCGGCGCGCACGTCACGCTGCGGGGCGACCGCATGTGGGAGTTCCTCGACCGGCTGCTGGCGCTCGCGCTGCCCCGTATCAGGGACTTCCGCGGTCTTTCGCCGAAGCAGTTCGACGGCAACGGCAACTACACGTTCGGTCTGACCGAGCAGGTCATGTTCCACGAGGTCGACCAGGACAAGGTCGACCGGCCGCGGGGCATGGACATCACGATCGTGACCACCGCGAAGAACGACGACCAGGGCCGGGCGCTGCTGAAGCTCCTCGGGTTCCCCTTCAAGGAGGCCTAAACCGATGGCGAAGAAGTCGCTGATCGCCAAGGCGGGGCGCAAGCAGAAGTTCGAGGTCCGGGCGTACACTCGTTGCTCGCGTTGTGGCCGGCCGCGCGCCGTCTACCGCAAGTTCGGGCTGTGCCGCGTGTGCTTCCGCGAGATGGCGCACCGGGGCGAGCTGCCCGGCATCACCAAGTCGAGCTGGTAGATACCCTTGGGGGCGGCCACGCGCCGCCCCTGAGCGGCTGCTCCGGCTTTACATATCCAGAAAAGACCCGGGCGTTTCCCCTGTGGAGCGCCCATGACCGCGCCGAAGGTCCACCGGTAGAGCTCAGCTTGACCGACTGGAAACCGCGGCGAGGAAGGCCACTGGCCATGACGATGACCGACCCGATCGCAGACATGCTCACGCGTCTGCGGAATGCGAATTCGGCGTACCACGAAAGCGTGTCGATGCCGTACTCGAAGATCAAGGCGCACATCGCCGAGATCCTCCAGCAGGAGGGTTACATCCAGGCTTGGACCGTCGAAGACGCCAAGGTTGGCAAGAACCTCGTGGTGGAGCTCAAGTTCGGGCCTACCCGTGAGCGGTCGCTCGCGGGCCTGCGCCGGGTTTCCAAGCCCGGTCTGCGGGTTTATGCGAAGAAGGACAACCTGCCTCGAGTCCTGGGCGGGCTGGGCGTCGCGATCATCTCGACGTCCGCCGGTCTCATGACCGACAAGCAGGCCGGCAAGCGTGGCGTGGGCGGGGAAGTCCTCGCCTACGTCTGGTAGAGGGGAGGAACACAGCATGTCGAGAATCGGACGGCTGCCCATCCCTGTGCCGAGCGGCGTCGACATTACGATCGACGGCCGGGATGTCCAGGTCAAGGGCCCGAAGGGCACGCTTTCTCACACGGTCGCCGAGCCCATCGCGGTTGCGCGTGACGACGACGGCGCCATCGCCGTCTCCCGGCCCAACGACGAGAACAAGGTTCGTGCGCTGCACGGCCTGTCCAGGACGCTGATCGCCAACATGGTGCAGGGCGTCACCCAGGGCTACTCCAAGACCCTGGAGATCGTCGGCGTCGGTTACCGCGTTCAGGCCAAGGGCCCGACGCAGCTGGAGTTCTCTCTGGGCTTCAGCCACCCGGTCATCGTCGACGCCCCCGAGGGCGTTTCCTTCCGTGTCGAGAAGCCGACCCTGTTCCACGTGGACGGCATCGACAAGCAGAAGGTCGGCGAGGTCGCGGCCAACATCCGCAAGTTGCGCAAGCCCGACCCGTACAAGGGCAAGGGTGTGCGTTACCAAGGCGAACAAATCCGCCGCAAGGTCGGAAAGGCTGGTAAGTAGGCATGGCTCCGAAGACTGCGTTCAGCAAGCACACGGCTGCCCGCACCGTCTCGCGGGCCCGCCGCCACCGCCGCGTCCGCAAGAACGTTGTCGGCACGACCTCGCGTCCGCGCCTGGTCGTCAACCGCTCGACCCGTCACATGTTCGTGCAGATCGTGGACGACACCGTCGGCCACACGCTGGTGAGCGCGTCCACCATGGACCCCTCGCTGCGCACGCTCGAAGCGGACAAGACGGAAAAGGCCAAGAAGGTCGGCGAGCTCCTCGCTCAGCGGGCCAAGGAAGCCGGGATCACGGCGGTCGTGTTCGACCGTGGTGGCAACCGCTACGCCGGGCGCATCGCTGCTCTGGCGGACAGCGCTCGCGAAGGCGGGCTCGAATTCTGATGACCGCAATTGAGATGAGGAACCACTGATGGCTGCAGCTCCGCGTCGCGGTGGCGGCACCGGTGGCGAGCGGCGGGACCGTCGTGACGATCGCCGCGGTGGCGCCGCCGACAAGGGCGTCTCGTACATCGAGCGCGTAGTGAAGATCAACCGAGTGGCCAAGGTCGTGAAGGGTGGTCGTCGCTTCAGCTTCACCGCCCTCGTCGTCGTCGGTGACGGCAACGGCCTGGTCGGCGTCGGCTATGGCAAGGCCAAGGAAGTCCCCGCGGCCATCGCCAAGGGCGTCGAAGAGGCGAAGAAGCACTTCTTCAAGGTGCCTCGGATCCAGGGCACCATCCCGCACACCGTGCAGGGCGAGGAGGCGGCCGGTGTCGTCTTCCTGCGGCCTGCCTCGGCCGGTACCGGCGTCATCGCCGGCGGCCCGGTGCGCGCGGTCCTGGAGTGCGCGGGCATCCACGACGTGCTGTCCAAGTCGCTCGGCTCGGACAACCCGATCAACATCGTGCACGCCACTGTGGCGGCTCTGAAGGGCCTTTCCCGGCCCGAGGAGATCGCCGCCCGCCGTGGCCTGCCGATCGAGGACGTGGCTCCGGCCCGGATGCTCAAGGCTCAGCGCGAGGGCATCGCGGAGGCCGCGGCCGCCAAGGCGGTGAGCTAGTCATGGCACGCCTGAAGATCACTCAGGTTCGCTCGAAGATCGGTGGCAAGCAGAACCAGCGTGACTCGCTGCGTTCTCTTGGCCTGAAGCGAATCGGCGACGTCGTCGTCAAGGAGGACCGCCCCGAGATTCGCGGGATGGTCTCCGTGGTGACGCACCTCGTCGAGGTGGAAGAGGTCGACTAGTCATGACTGACAAGGCTCCGCTCAAGATTCACGACCTGCGTCCTGCTCCTGGCGCCAACAAGTCCAAGATCCGCAAGGGTCGTGGCGAGGCGTCCAAGGGCAAGACCGCCGGTCGCGGCACCAAGGGCAGTCACGCCCGTACCACGGTTCCTCTCGGTTTCGAGGGTGGCCAGGTGCCGCTGCAGAGGCGTCTGCCGAAGCTCAAGGGCTTCTCCAACGCGCTGTTCAAGACGACCTACCAGGTCGTCAACCTGGACCGGCTCGGTGAGCTGTTCCCCGACGGTGGCGAGGTCACCGTCGAGGCGCTGGTCGCGAAGGGTGCTGTCCGTAAGAACCAGCTCGTCAAGGTGCTCGGCACCGGCGAGATCTCCGTCGCGGTGAACGTGCAGGCGCACGCCTTCTCGTCCGCTGCGAAGGAGAAGATCGCCGCAGCCGGTGGTTCCGTTACCGAGCTGTAAGAGCTATTACGCGGCGTGGGGGCTTTGACAAATGCCCCCACGCCCGTAGTGCGTTAGAGTTCGCGAGACGGCAGGCATCTGTCCGGCTCGTCAGACCTAAGACTTAGATGGCAGATCCCCGCACCATCGCATACTCACACCGCCGTAAAGGCGCGCAGGAGGGACCGTGCTGACCGCGTTTACCCGGGCGTTC
>NZ_VCKX01000162.1 GCF_005889725.1 Nonomuraea zeae | reverse complement strand
CCCGACCCCATCTCGTAGGGCCCATCCGGCCCTCCCTGGCGCCGCCGACCCCATCTCGTGGAGCCCGCCCGGCCTCACCGCGTGGCGCCCGCCTGGCTCGATCGCAGCACCCGCCCGACTTGGTCCCCTGGCACACGTCCGACCCGATCCCCGACCCCGGACGACGGCCCCGGACTCGTCTCACGAACCCCGGACCAGCTCACGTCCGAGCGGCCCGGACCCATCTGACGATCCCCGGACCCGGCTCACGAGCCGCAGGCCCGCCTCACCATCCCGGCCCCAGCTCACGATCCGGGCTGGTCCGACCGTCCCCGGGCTCGCCCGACGATCCCCAGCCCGGTCCGATCGCCCTTCGACTCCGGCCGGCCGTCCCCGGACCCGTCCAGGGCTGCCCGGGCGACCGGTCCGGGCGACCGGTCCAGACCAGTCCCGCAGGAAACCGGTCCGCAAGCAGGGAGCCGGGTCCTCAAGCAGGAAACCGGTCCGCAAGCCAAGAGGCCGGTCCGCAAGCAGGAAGCCCGTCCCCAGCGGGCCGGACGCGCGACACGATCACCCCAACGGGAACAACGGCGTCCCGGCGTCCTTCTCGATCTTGGCGGTCCAGCTCTGCCGGTCCTGGTTCAGCTCCACGACCTTGGTCCGATCCTTCGTGTCGGTCGCCTCCGCCAGCACCCGGCCCCCCGCCGCCGCCAGCCGCGTCAGCTGGTACTCCAGCGGGATCCCGACAGTCTCCCCGTCCCCCACGTTGATCTGGGTGAGGGTCTGCCCGGCCTTGCTGCCCGCGAGCACGAGCAGGTGCTCGTCGTCCGCCCAGGCCACGTCCAGGATCCCTCTGTCCACCTCGGTCGTGGTCAGCGACTGGACGTTCCCCAGCATGGTCCCCGACACGTCATGGGTCAGCGCGCCGATCTGGACGGTGTTCTTCCCGGTGGTCACGGCCACCCTGACCCCGTCCCTGGCGATCCTCAGCCGCGTCACGTCCAGACCCTGCAGCTTGGGCGCCGAGACCCGCTCGGGCCCGCGCCCGCTGGCCGGGTCGTACCGCAGCAGGAACCCGTTCTTGGTGTCGTACGTCCACAGCGACCCGTCCTCGTGCCACGACGGCGGCGTGAGACCGGTGCCCTGGATGACCTCCTGCCACTGCCCCTCCGGGGTGAGCCCGGCCACGGAGATGCCGGTCGAGGTCGTCGCGGCGACGAGGGGGGCGCTGTTGCCCTCCTTGGACAGCGTGTAGTTCGAGTAGCCGTCGTGCGGCTCCCCGGCCGGTCCGGGCACGACGCCGGCCGGCCCGTCCTTGCCCATGTAGTGGACCGCGCCCTTGCTGACGTAGTAGGCCGAGTCGCCGCTGTCGTCCAGCCAGCCCTCGTCGCTCTCGGGCCGGTCGACGAAGTACGGCTCCCCGTCCAGCTGCACCTCGATGACACGGCCCTTGGCGACCTCGTTCCGGCTGAGGCTGTACCTGATCTGGGCGGCAAGGGAGTGCTCGACGCTCAGGTCGAGGGGGTCGAGCGGGCCGGACAGGTTGATCACGACGCGTTCCTCGCCGGACCACCGGATGGACTCGATCTTGGTGCCGGCCGGGAAGCTCGTGGTCACCGCGCCCTCCAGGGCCGCGGTCTCCGGCTTGAGCAGGCGTTCGAGTATGGTCTGCGCGAAGCTCTCCGTCGGCTTGAGCCGCAGGCGGACGCGGTCGACGACGAACTTGTCCTGCGAGATGCCGCTCATGTAGTAGAGGTTCGTCGGCCGGTAGGCCCGCGTCACGTCCGAGTTGGTCAGCAGCAGCCCGGTGGGCAGGCTCCTGACGCGGTAGCCGCCGCCCTGGGCCTTCACCAGCTCGAACGGGCGATCCCACGGGCCGGCGGTGGGCGCGTAGGAGTCGTCCTCCTTGATGCTCGCCACCCACTGCGCCTTGACCTCGTACTTCTCCACCGCTCCCCTGTCGTCGCGCGGCCCCTGCGACACCACCTCGAACGCGTCCGCGATCACCGTGACCGGCCCGGATGGGCTCCACTTGCCCAGCGCCTCGGAGGTCAGGTATTGGGGCAGGATCGTCGGGTCGTCGGGATAGGCGGCCATCGCGGCCTGCAGCCCCCTGATCGTCTCGTCCGGCCCCCACGTCGGCTCGGGCGGGATGGCGATCATGCGCTGGAACGACTTGGTCAGGGGGTCGCCGGGGCCGACCTCGCTGACGGTGTACGGGCCGCTCACCGGGATCACCGTGCAGCCGCTGCTCGCGCAGGCCACGGCGGCCGCGATCGCCACGGCGGCCCCGAGCCGCCTAGTCGTCGTCAAGGCCGGCCCCGTCTCCCGAAGCGGGCAGCAGCACGGGCGTCATGGCCCCGCGCCAGGTGCGCCGCATCTCGATCTCGGGCGGCACCAGCGACAGCGGCGAGCCTTTCAGGTCGGCCCCGGCCGACCTGGGCAGCGTCAGCCGGAACTGCGAGCCCTCGCCCGGCTGCCCCCAAGCCTGGAGCCAGCCGCCGTGCAGCGTGGCGTCCTCGCGCGAGATGGCCAGCCCGAGCCCGGTGCCGCCGATGGTCCTGGCCCGCGACGGGTCGGCCCGCCAGAACCGGTCGAACACCATCGTGTCCTCGCCCGCCTTCAGCCCGATCCCGTGGTCGCGCACGGCGACGGCCACCGCGTCCCGGTCGGCTCCGACGGTGACCACGATGCCCCGGCCCTCGCCGTGCTCGATGGCGTTGAACAGCAGGTTGCGCAGGATCCGCTCGACCCTGCGGTTGTCGATCTCGGCCATGCAGGGCTCGTTCGGCAGCCTGAGCTCGAAGCGGGTGGCGTGCCGCTCGGCCAGCGCCTCGGAGTCGCCGATCGCCCGCAGCACCACTTCGCGCACGTCCACGGGGTCGAGGTCGAGCGTGGCGGCCCCGGCGTCGTAGCGGCTGATCTCCAGCAGGTCGGCCAGCATCGACTCGAACCGCTCCAGCTGCGCCTGCATGAGCTCGGCCGAGCGGGAGGCCATCGGGTCGAAGTCCTCGCGGGCGTCGTAGAGCAGGTCGGCGGCCATCCGCACGGTGGTCAGCGGCGTGCGCAGCTCGTGGGACACGTCCGAGACGAACTGCCGCTGGACCTGCGACAGCTCCTCCAGCTGGTGGATCTTCAGCGCCAGGTTGGCGGCCATCTCGTTGAACGAGTTCGCCAGCCGGGCCAGGTCGTCCTCACCGCGCACTTTGAGGCGTTCGTCGAGCTTGCCGGCGGCCAGCCGCTCGGCGGCCTGGCGCGCGAGCCGTACGGGCGAGACGACCTGCCGGGTGACCAGGTACGCGATCGCCGCCAGCAGCAGCACCAGCCCGAGGCCCACCACGACGATGGCGAGCCTGACGTTGGACAGCAGCTCCTCTTCCTCGCCGAACGGGAAGAAGTGGTAGACCTCGTAGTTCTGGCCGGTGGACGGCACGTGGACCACGCCGCCGACCACGTAGGTCAGCATGGGCTGGCTCTGGCCGGTGAACGTGATCTCCTCGATCGAGCCGACGATCTTGCCGAACTCGAACTTGTCCACGTTGCGCTTGAGGTTCGCGCCGAGCGCCGACGGCACGTTGGCGGGCACGACGCTGCCGGACGCCCGCGACTGGCCGGGGGCGGTCCTGTTGAGTATCAGCACGTCGTAGCGCTTCTTGGAGCCGTCTTCGCCCGACCCGGTGACGGTGTCCATGACCTCGTCGAGCGGGTTGGGCGAGCCCTTCTTGCCGCTGTCGGCGGCCTTGCTCTGCTCGTCGGTGTCCAGCGCGAGCGCGTCGGCGATCTGCAGGCGGTCGGCGAACGCCTCGCTGACGGAGGAATCCTGGCTGCTCTTGACGACGGACCTGTTGATCTGGTCGAAGAGGAACGCGCCCAGCACGACCACCACGGTCACGGAGATCACCAGCGTGCTGGTGACGACCTGGAGCTGGAGCGAGCGCCGCCAGACGCGACGCACCTTGCCCGCCGCGCGACGCACCCGCCGACGAACGCCGCCGAGTATCTGGCGGAATGTCCGTCGGCGAGCTCGGGTCCTCTTCGTCGTCGGGGGCATGGCAGGGCGGGGCGAAGACTAGGCCGGGCCGGCTTTGTAGCCCACGCCACGGACCGTCACGACGATCTCGGGGTGCTCGGGGTCCTTCTCGATCTTGGCCCTGAGCCGCTGCACGTGCACGTTGACCAGCCGCGTGTCGGCCGCGTGCCGGTAGCCCCAGACCTGCTCCAGCAGGACCTCGCGGGTGAACACCTGGCGCGGCTTGCGGGCCAGCGCGACGAGCAGGTCGAACTCGAGCGGCGTGAGGTTGATGGTCTCCTCGCCCCGCTTGACCGAGTGGCCGGCCACGTCGATGGTGATGTCGCCGATCTGCAGGATCTCCGGCGTCGGCTCGTCGGTGCGGCGCAGCCGCGCCCGCACCCGCGCCACCAGCTCCTTCGGCTTGAACGGCTTGACGATGTAGTCGTCGGCGCCGGACTCCAGCCCGAGCACGACGTCGATCGTGTCGCTCTTGGCCGTGAGCATGACGATGGGCACCCCCGACTCAGCCCTGATCCTGCGCGCCACATCGATGCCGTCGGCCCCCGGCAGCATCAGGTCGAGCAGAACCAGGTCCGGGCGTGTATCCCGGAACGCATCGAGGGCCTTGTCGCCGTCGGACACAAATGACGGCTCGAAGCCTTCCCCTCGCAGCACGATCCCCAGCATCTCGGCGAGAGCGGCGTCGTCGTCGACGACCAGCACGCGACCTTTCATGGCCCCTCATTCGTTCTACGCATTGTGGGACATACCCGCACGATCGCTGAAGGTTACCCTTGGCAAGCCCATGAGTGTGACCTGAGCCCTACAAAAGGCGAATTTTAGGTCCGCCCCCGCGACCGCAATCTCAGTCTGCGGTAACAGAGCGTCTTTCGGCCATCCCTGGACGCGAACCTTGACCTGATTCGCCGGGGAATGCGGACAAGATGAGGTCGCGAATCCGCTCCGCGACACCACCGCCCCGCCCAGCGTGCCAGGATTGGGATATGTCAGACGGTCACGGTCCCCCGCCCGAGACGCCATCAGGCTGGTCGGCCGAACAGCCCCCGCCCTACAGCGCCCCGCAGGCCTCGCCGTGGACCGCGCCGGGCACGCCGGAGCAGGTGCCCTACGGACAGCCGTACGGCCAGCAGCCACAGCAGCCGCCGCTGGCTCCGCCACAGCAGGCACCCTACGGGCCGGGGCCGCAAACACCCTATCCGCCCCATCCACCGCAGCAGCCAGGATACGGCTACATGCCGCCGCCGGCGCTCCGGCCGGGGATCATCCCGCTGCGCCCGCTGGGGCTCGGCGACATGCTCGACGGCACGATCAAACTGATCAGGTCCAACCCGAAGGCCGTGCTCGGCCTGTCGGCCGTGGCCGCCCTGCTCGCATCCGTGCCGCTGGCCGTCGGGCAGGCGTTCCTGATCGACACCATGGGCAGCGCGCTCAACGACCCCGAGAGCTTCAGCAGCTCCTCGGGAGACCTCACCAGCCTGTACGGCGTCGCCGCCCAGTACGGCGGCAGCCTGGTCTCGTACGCGGTCCAGTTCGTCGTGGTGACCCTGCTGACCGGCGTGCTGACCCGCATTCTCGGCCGGGCCGTCTTCGGCGGCAACATCACGGCCGCCGAGGCCTGGCGGCTGGTCAAGGCCCGGATCCCGGCGCTGTTCGGGGTCGTCGGGCTGATGGCCGTCATCATGCTGGTGCCCGTGATCGTCTTCGTGCTGCTCATCGTGGCGCTGTCGCTCAACGCCTCGTCCGGCGACCTCGGCTGGCTGGCGGGGCTGACGATCCTGTTCGTCATCGGCTACATCTGCTACTACCTGTTCTTCAGAACGCGCTTCGCCTTCGCCTCCGCGGCCGTGGTCCTGGAGGGCCGCGGTCCCGTCGACGCCATGCGGCGCTCCTGGAGCCTGGTGAGCGGCGACTTCTGGCGGGTGTTCGGCATCCTGCTGCTCACCTCCCTGCTGGTCGGGCTCGTGGCGGGCATCCTGTCGGTGCCGTTCACGCTCGCGGGCACGCTGTTCGGCATGTTCGGCGCCGGCTCGGCGGCCACGACCATCGTGACCGCCATATTGATCGCGATCGGCGGCACGCTCGGGGCGATGTTCACCTATCCGTTCGAAGCCGGGGTCGCCGGTCTCCTCTACGCCGACCGCCGCATGCGCAGCGAGGCGTTCGACCTGGTCCTGCAGACCGCCGCCATCGAGCAGCAGCGGCAGGGGTGGGTGCACGCCTCGGCCGACGAGCTCTGGCACCCGTCCAACTCCGCGAGGTCGTGAGCGTGGTCATGGCCGCGCTCGCCGCGACCTCCGCCTGGTCGTCCGCCTGGTCGTCCGCGCCCGGCGCCGGGCCGTGGCTCGCCTCCGGATCGTGGCTGGGCTCCCCGATCGGCCGGGACGAGGCCGGGCGTCAGGCCGTCCAGGAGCTGGCCAAGCCGGCTTACGAGAAGGAGCCGTGGATCGACGCGATCTACCGGCGGATCATGCAGTTCCTCGGCGACCTGCTGGACGCGGCCACCGGCGGCGGCTCGGCCGGCGGGGTGATCGCGGCCGTGGTGATCGTGGCGATCGTCCTGGGCGTGATCCTGCTGATCTCGTGGCAGCTCCGCAAGACCGCGCGCAAGGGCGCGGGCGCGGCCGGCGGCCTGTTCGGGGAGCGGGCGATGAGCGCGGCCGAGCATCGCGAGCTGGCCCAGCAGCTGGCCGCGGAAGGCCAGTGGACGCAGGCCGTCCAGGAACGCCTCCGCGCCATCGCCCGTGACCTGGAAGAACGCGCGCTGGTCGACGGCATGCCCGGGCGGACGGCCGACGAGCTGGCCGCCGAGGCCGCGGTCTCGATGCCCGGCTTCGCCGCCGAGCTGGGCGCCGCCGCCCGCTCGTTCGACGACGTCACGTACGGCGGCGTGGCCGGGACGCGGGAGGCGTACGAGGCGATGAGCAGCCTCGACGAGCGGCTCCGGCAGGCCAAGCCCGTCCCGCTGGCCGCCGCGGTGCCCGCCGGCGTCGGCGCCGCGCCCGCCCCGGACGGAGGAGGGTCATGAGCGTCGCCGCGCCGCCTGCGGAAGCCGCGGACCGGTCCCACCCCACCTCGCCCACCGCGCGCTCGGCCTGGCGCGGCGGCCGGCTGATCCTGCTGCTCGGCGCCATCATCGTGCTGGCCGCCGTGGTCGGCGTCCTGATCGGCCCGCAGCGCGGCGAGTCCCGCTACCTCGACCCCGACGACACCTCACTGTCAGGCACCAGAGCGCTGGCCGAGGTGCTGCGCGCCCGCGGCGTGCAGGTCGACAGGGTCGACTCCGTCCAGGACGCCGCCGCCAAGGCCATGACCGGCAACCGGCTGACGGTGATCACCGACATGTCGTACTTCGACCAGCACGCGCTCAGCCGGGTCCCCGGCGACCGGCTGATCGTCGGAGACGTCTTCGGCATCGACGTCCTGGCCCCCGGCGTGCGCAGCGAGGCGATGGCCCCGCGGGTGCGCTCGCGCGAGCCCGAGTGCGCGCTCCCGGCCGCCACGGCCGCGGGCAGCGCGTACATGGGCGGCGTCGCCTTCCGCGGCCCGCAGGGAGCCTCGGCCTGCTACCCGGCGGGCGACGGGCACTCCCTGATCAGCTATCCGAACGCGGGCGGCGTCACGACGGTCGTCGGCGACGGCGCGTTCATGACCAACATGCGCCTGGCCGAGGACGGCAACGCGGCGCTCGCGCTCAACCTCATCGGCACCGGCAAGGCCGTCACCTGGCTGGTACGCCCGCAGCACCCGCCCGCGATCGAGCTGCCGGGCGAGCGCGGCGCGTCCATGTACGACCTGATGCCCGACAGCATCCGCTGGACCATCTACATGGCGATCATCGCGCTGGCGGTCACCGCGTTCTGGCGGGGCAGGCGCCTGGGTCCCGTGGTGACGGAGAAGCTGCCCGTCATCGTGCGCGCGGCCGAGACGGTGGAGGGGCGCGGCCGCCTCTACCGGGCCAGGAGGGCCAGGCAGCGCGCGGCCGAGGCGCTGCGCGCGGGCACGATCGACCGCCTCACGCCGAGGCTGGGGCTCGGCTCGGGCGCGGGGGCCCACGAGGTGGTCGCGGCGCTGGCCGCCCGCACCGGACAGGACCCCCAGCAGGTCGGCGCGGCACTGTACGGGCCGCCGCCGGTGGACGACAGCGGGCTCGTCGGGTTGGCCGGATACTTGGACTTCATCGAAAGGCAGGTCAGTGAACTCTGAGGAGACTTACCGCGTGTCGAGCTCGGGCGACTCGGCCAGAGACGCGCTGGGCGCGCTGCGCGCCGAGGTGTCCAAGGCCGTGGTCGGGCAGGACGCGGTGGTGACGGGGCTGGTCATCGCGCTGCTGTGCAGGGGGCACGTGCTGCTCGAAGGCGTGCCGGGCGTGGCCAAGACGCTGATGGTGCGCACGCTGGCGGCGGCGCTGTCCATGGACTTCAAGCGGGTGCAGTTCACGCCCGACCTGATGCCGGGTGACGTGACCGGGTCGCTGATCTATGACACGAAGACCGCGGAGTTCGAGTTCCGCGAAGGGCCCGTGTTCACGAACCTGCTGCTCGCCGATGAGATCAACCGCACCCCGCCGAAGACGCAGGCGGCACTGCTGGAGGCGATGGAGGAGCGGCAGGTCAGCGTGGAGGGCTCGGCCCGGCCGCTGCCCGACCCCTTCGTGGTGTGCGCGACCCAGAACCCGGTCGAGTACGAAGGCACCTACCAGCTCCCCGAGGCGCAGCTCGACCGGTTCCTGGTCAAGCTGACCGTGCCGCTGCCGCCGCGCGAGCAGGAGATCTCGGTGCTGGAGCGGCACGCCCGCGGCTTCGACCCGCGCGACCTGTCGGAGGTCAAGGCCGTCGCCACGGTCGAGGACCTGGCGATGGGCCGCGAGGCGGTCTCCAAGGTGCACATCGCGCCTGAGGTGCTCGGCTACATCGTGGACGTGGCGCGGGCCACCAGAAACTCGCCGTCGCTGCAGCTCGGCGTCTCGCCGCGTGGCGCCACGGCGCTGCTGGCCGCCTCGCGCGCGTGGGCGTGGCTGTCCGGACGGCCCTACGTCACGCCCGACGACGTGAAGGCGCTGGCCAGGCCCGCGCTGCGGCACCGGATCCAGCTCAGGCCCGAGGCGGAGCTGGAGGGCGCTACCGCCGACGGCCTGCTCGACGGCATCCTGTCCTCGGTCCCGGTCCCGCGCTGATGGCTCTGACCGGACCTGCCAGGCTCGGAATCGTGGTGATGCGCTGATGGCTCTGACGGGACGCGCCGGGCTGGTCGCGGCGATCGGGATCGTGGTGGTGCTGCTGGCGCCGCAGCCGGGCCCGGCGCTGGCCGGGGTCTGCCTGCTGCTGGTCTCCGCGATCATCGCGGACCTGGTGTTCGCGGGCGCGGTCCGCCCGCTCAGGCTCCATCGCTCGGGTGACACGCTGATCCGCCTCGGCCAGCGCGCCACGGTCGAGCTGATCGTCGAGAACCCGGGCAGCAGGCGCGTACGCGGCCTGCTCAGGGACGCCTGGCCGCCCTCCGCGGGTGCGAACCCGCGCGTGGCGGCGCTCGACGTGCCGCGTGGCGAGCGGCGCAAGATCGTGGTGACGCTCGACCCGACCAGGCGCGGCGACCGCTCGTCCGTGGCCGTCACGGTGCGCTCGGTCGGCCCGCTCGGCCTGGCCGCCCGCCAGGGCAGTCACCAGGCCCCCTGGTCGGTACGCGTCCTGCCGCCGTTCCTGTCGCGCAAGCACCTGCCCTCCAGGCTGGCCAGGCTCCGCGAGCTCGACGGGCAGCACCCGGCGCTCGTCCGCGGGCAGGGCACCGAGTTCGACTCGCTGCGCGAATACGTGGTGGGCGACGACGTCCGCTCCATCGACTGGCGGGCCACCGCGCGCCGCCACGACGTCGTCGTACGCACCTGGCGTCCCGAACGCGACCGCCGCGTGCTGATCGTGCTCGACACCGGCCGCACCTCGGCGGGCCGGGTGGGCGACGCCCCGATCCCCATGGCGGGGGCGGCGCCGGGCGGCGGCGGCCTGCTGGTCAGGCCGGATCCGCGCCCAGCGCCCGGCTGGCCGCGGCTCGACTGGTCGATGGACGCGGCGCTGCTGCTGGCCGCGCTGGCCGCCAAGGCCGGCGACCAGGTGGACTTCCTCGCCTACGACCGCGCCGTACGCGCCTGGGTGGGCGGGGCCTCCCGCACCGAGCTGCTGTCGTCGCTGGTCAACGTGATGGCGCCGATCGAGGCGGAGCTGGTCGAGGCCGACTCGCAGGGCATGGTGGCCGCGATCCTGTCGCGGGCCAAGCGGCGCTGCCTGGTCGTGCTGCTCACCGACCTCAACTCCGCGGCGCTGGACGAGGGGCTCATGCCCGTGCTCCCCCAGCTCTCCTCGCGGCACCTGGTGCTGGTGGCCGGGGTGTCCGATCCGCGGGTGGCGGCCATGGCCGGCCGGCGGAGCTCGGCGGAGGAGGTCTACGACGCGGCGGCGGCCGAGCACGCCCAGCTCGGGCGCAGGCGCATCACCGCCAGGCTGCGGCGGCACGGGGTCGAGGTGGTGGACGCGCCGCCGGACGACATCGCGCCCGCGCTCGCCGACGCGTACCTGGCCCTGAAGGCCGCCGGTCGCCTTTGAGCGCCGGGAACCGCCGGGCGCCATTGAACGCCGGGAACCGCCGGGCGCCTCTGAGCGCCGAGGACCGCCGGGCGCCTTTCCGGGTGGCGCGGCTAGGCCGTCGGGGCGACGTCGGGGGCGCGTTCGATGTCCCCCGTCTCGTTCTCGCGCAGGGCCCGACGGCCGAAGACGATCACGTACGCGAGGAAGGTCAGCTCGGCGAGCACTCCGATGCCCACACGCGCCCAGGTGGGCAGCCCCGACGGGGTCACGAACGCCTCGATCAGCCCCGACACGAACAGCACCACCACCAGCCCCAGCGCCACGCTCATCACGGCCCTGCCCTGCTCGGCCAGCGCCTCGACCCGCCTGCGCGGCCCCGGATCGATGACCGTCCAGCCCAGCCGCATGCCCACGGCCGCCGCCAGGAACACGGCGGTCAGCTCCAGCAGGCCGTGCGGCATGATCAGGCCGAAGAAGATGTCCAGCTTGTCCCGGGAGGCCATCAGGCCGCCGGAGATGGCCACGTTCTCGGCGTTGGCGTAGAGCGCGTACGGGATCGGCAGCCCGAGCAGGACCGAATAGACGATCATCAAGGCCGAGACCCACGCGTTGTTGACCCAGACGCGGGTGGCGAAGGAGGCGGCCGGGTTCTCCGAGTAGTAGTCGGCGAAGTCCTCGTTGACGAGCTGGGTGATCTCGTCGGGACTGGCGATCGACGCCTGCACCTCGGGGTTGCCCGCCACCCACGTGCCCATCGCCAGCGCGACCGCCACGAAGGCGAGCGCGCTGGCCAGCCACCACCACCGCGCCCGGTAGGCCACCACGGGGAACGACACCGTGAAGAACCTCACCAGCTCCCGCCACGCGGGCGTGTGCGCGCCGGTCACCGCGGACCTGGCCCTGGCCACCAGGGCGGACAGCCGCCCGGTCAGCATCGGGTCCTTGGACGCGGACCTGACGATGGACAGATGCGTGGAGACGCGCTGGTACAGGTCCACGAGCTCGTCCACCTCCGCGCCCGTCAGCGACGAGCGGTTCTTGATCAGGTGATCGAGCCTGTCCCATACGGGGCGGTGTGCTGTCACGAACGCATCGATGTCCACCCGAACATTCTGGCCGCTCTACCAGAGCGACATAGCCGTTAGGCTCCACATATGTCAGAGGTTGTGACCGGCGATGCCGTCGTCGTCGAAGTGCGCGTGGCGCAGATGCCCTCCCGCGCCCTGGCGATCGTCATCGACATGGCCGTTCAGTTCACGGTGCTGATCGGCGCCTACGCGCTCCTGGGGGCGTTCGCGGTGGTGTCGGACTTCGCCATGTTCAGCGCCGTCATGATCGTGCTGGTCGTGCTGGTGCTCGTGGGCTATCCGGTGATCTTCGAGTCGCTCACCAGGGGACGCAGCCTCGGCAAGCTGGCGCTCGGGCTCCGGGTGGTCAGCGACGACGGCAGCCCTGAGCGCTTCAGGCAGGCGCTGTTCAGGGGGCTGGCGGGGGTCGTGGAGTTCTGGCTGTTCTCCGGCGCGCCCGCGCTGATCGCCTCGCTGGTCTCGCAGCGCGGCAAGCGGCTCGGGGACGTCTTCGCGGGCACCATCGTGATCTCCGAGCGGGCTCCGCGCGGCGGCGGGCAGCTGATCATGATGCCGCCGCCGCTGGCCAGCTGGGCGGCCACGCTGGAGCTCTCCCAGCTGCCGGACGAGGTCGCGCAGGCGGCCCGGCAGTACTTGATGCGCTGGCACGACCTTTCGCCGCAGGTCCAGCACGAGATGGGGATCCGGATCGCGACCCAGGTGGCGGCGTTCGTCTCGCCCGCGGCTCCGGCCGGGGCGCCGCCGCACGCGTACCTGAGCGCCGTTCTGGCCGAGCGGCGGAGGAGGGAGCAGATCCGCTTCACGCAGCGCGCGGCGGGCAACGGCCTGTCCCACCTGACGCCCCAGCCCGGCCCGTACGCGCCTCCAGCGGGCCCGTACGCACCGTCCGCGGGTCAGCCGCAACCGCCCGCGGGATACCCGCAACCGCCCGCGGGATACCCGCAACCGCAGCCCCAGCCGCACCCGCAGGGGGGTTATCCGCCGCCGCAGCCGCAGACCCGCGTGCCCTACCCGGGGCCGGCCGCACCCGCGCCGGAGCCGCCGCAGGCGACTCCGGGCGGGTTCGCGCCGCCTCAGTGAGCGCGGTCAGAGGGCGGGCGCGACCAGGCGATCAGTGGCGGGCGGTCAGTGGCGCCGATAGGACTCCTGCGTCTGGACGTTCAACCGGTCGGTACGAACGCCCCTGGCGCTGCTCGTGCGCGGGTCGTCGATCTTGATGACGTCGAGGCCCTCGTGGAAGTCGGCCCCGTAGATGTAGCCGTTGTAGTAGTAGGCGGACCAGATGCCGCCACCGCTGCCGTCGGCCCGGGGGCCGCGCTCGAAGTAGCCGATCTCCTTCGGGCGGGCGGCGTCGGTGAAGTCCCAGATCGACAGGCCGCCCATGTACCACGCCTGGACCATGATGTCGCGGCCCTTGACCGGGATCAGCGAGCCGTTGTGGGCGACGCAGTTCTCGGAGTCGGCCTGGTAGCGCGGGATCTTGAAGTAGCTCTTGAACGTGAACTGCCCGTTCGAGATGTCATAGATCGCGTCCGCGCCCCGGTTCGGCCCCGTCGCCTCGTTGCAGGTGGCCGCGCCGCCGCCACCCAGCTCGTCGGTGAAGATGACCTTCCTGGCGTCGTTGCTGAACGTGGCCGAGTGCCAGAACGCGAAATTCGGGTCCGTGGTCCGGGCCGTGACCTTCGGGTTCAGCCGGTCGGAGATGTCGAACAGCACGCCGTCACCCATGCACGCGCCGGCCGCGATGTCCTTCTCGGCGTAGGCGGTGATGTCGTGGCAGCCGGACGTCGGGATCAGCAGCCCCGGCTGGGTCTCGTTGCCGCCGTCGGGGAAGATCACCGGCGTGGCCGCGACCGCCGCGGCGGTCGGTTCCCTGAGCGGCACCTTGATGATCGAGATCTTGTCGTGCGGCGGCAGGCAGTCGGGGAAGTTCGCGGCCGGCAGGTACGACGAGACGTAGATGTAGACGTTCTTGTTCCGGTCGCGGCCCTTGCCCGGCACCAGGGTCAGGGTGTGGGAGCCGCAGTTCGTCTCGACCGACTTGATGTACTTCGGGTTGGCCTTGTCGGAGACGTCGAAGATGCGTACGCCCTCCCACGACTCCTTGATGGAGGCGGACTGGCCGGTGCTGGCGCACGAGTCGTCGTTGCGCGAGGAGTCGACGGCGGTGAACAGCAGGTCGCCGTACACGCTGACGTCCATCTGGGCGCCCGGGCACACGACGGAGCTGACCGCCTTGGCGCGCTTCGGGTTTCTGATGTCGTAGATGGAGAAGCCGCCATAGTTGCCGACATAGGCGTAGTCGCCCTGGAAGGCGATGTCGGTGTTGATGGTCGCGGCGATCGGGGCGGGCTTGGGGATGTTCAGGACGTGGGTCACGTTGGGACTGGTGACGACGGTGTCGGGCGGCGGTATGTCGGTGGCCAGCGCAGGCATCGCCGTCAGCGCTAACGCGACGGCCGCCCCGGCCACGACGAGGGCACGGCAGGGGTTGGACACTCGAGAGCCTCCTTGATCACATGTGCCCCGAAAGAAGACACAAGTGACCAAATCTTGAACCTCACTCCTCTTGCCCACTAGATGTCATGTTGTCAAGAAATATCATGACATGACGGCTTGAAAGCCGCGGATGCCCGTCATACGATCTCCCGCTTTCGCCACAGAAACGGCGAGGACCGCGTGGATCCTCGCCGTCTCAGCGCGGGTCAGTGATCGTGGCCGTGACCGTGTTCGGGGTAGGACGTCTGAGTCTGCGCGTTGAGCGAGCTCATCTTGACGCCGTTGGCCCGGTTGGTCCGTGGATCGTTGATCTTCAGTACGTCCAGGCCCAGGTTGAAGTCGGAGCCGTAGATGTAGCCGTTGTAGTAGTACGCCGACCAGAAGCCGCCGCTGAGCGCCGGAGCGGTGCTGTCGGGGCCGCGCTCGAAGTAGGCGATCTCCTGCGGGTGCGCGGAGTCGGTGAAGTCGACCACCGAGATCCCGCCCTGGTACCACGCCTGCACCATGATGTCGCGGCCCTTGACCGGGATCAGCGAGCCGTTGTGTGCCACGCAGTTCTCCGTGTCGGCCTGGTGGCGCGCGATCTTGAAGTAGCCCTTGAACGCGAGCTGCCCGTTCACGATGTCGTAGTACGCGTTCGCACCCTTGGTCGGGCCGATGGCCTCGTTGCAGGTGGCCCGCGTGCCGCCGCCGAGCTCGTCGGTGAAGATGACCTTCGTGCCCGAGTTGTTGAACGTGGCCGAGTGCCAGAAGGCGAAGTTCACGTCGTCGCGCACGGTCGCGGTGACCCTGGGCTGTTCCGGGTTGCGGATGTCCAGCAGGACTCCCTCACCCATGCACGCGCCGGCCGCGATGCCCTTCTCCGGGTAGGCGGTGATGTCGTGGCAGCCCGTCGTGGCGGACTTGCCGTCGGGGTAGGGCAGCGGGAGGCCCGGGTTGCCGCCGTCGGGGAACAGGTTCGGCGTCGCGATGACCGTGGCGGCCGTCGGGTTGCGCAGCGGCACCTTGATGATGGAGATCAGGTCGTGCGGTGGCTGGCAGTCCGGGTACGTGGCGTTCGGGCTGTACGACGAGACGTAGATGTAGACGTTCTGGCGTCGCCTGTCGGGCACCAGCGTGTGCGTGTGGGAGCCGCAGTTCGTCTCGACCGACTTGATGTACTTCGGGTTGGCCTTGTCGGAGATGTCGAAGATGCGGATGCCCTCCCACGACTCCTTGACCGTGGCGCTCTGCGAGGTGCTGGCGCACGAGTCGTCGTTGCGCGAGGAGTCGACGGAGCCGATCAGCAGGTCGCCGTAGACGGACATGTCCATCTGGCCGCCGGGGCACACCACGGAGCTGACCAGCGAGGTGCGCTTCGGACGCCTGATGTCGTAGATGGAGAAGCCGTAGTAGTTGCCGACATACGCGTAGTCGCCCTGGAAGGCCATGTCCGTGTGAATATCGGCCAGGGCCTCGGGCTTGGGCACGTTCGTGACGTGCTGGATGTTGGGGCTCATGACGATCTCGCCGGGAGCCGGGATGTCCGCAGCCTGGGCGGCCGGCAGGGTGCTGCCCGCCATCGCGACGAACGCCGCGACCAGGATGAGGGCCCTGCGGGGGGTGAACACTCGGGAACCTCCTATAAAGGGGGCATAAATCTAGGACATCCTCGCCTTTGTCACCCACCGTCGGCCAGCGTCCAATCTGTCAAAATTTGTTCCTGTTCGCCCTCTTCTCAGCATCCCCTTTCTGATCTAGAGTGCGCATTCTCGACCGAGTCAGTCAGGGAGGTTGGGTGCGCGCGGCGCTCGTCGTCACCATGGGCATCATGGGCACGGTCTTTGCCCTCTCCGCCTGCAGCGCCGACACCGCCCCCCAAGCACCCCGAGCCGATTCGACCGCGCCGGTGATCGCCCCCGGGCGTCCGGGCGAGCAGGCCAAGACGCTCTCACCCGGCGAGGCCGCCACGGCCGTCCCCGGTCCCACCGCGAACGCCGCCGACATCACCTACGTCCAGGACATGGTCGTCCACCACCGGCAGGCCCTGGACATGGCGCTGCTGGCCCCGAGCCGGGCGGACTCGGCCAAGCTCAAGAGCCTGGCGGACCGGATCAAGGCCGCTCAGGGGCCGGAGATCCAGTACATGACCACCTGGCTGCGGGAGCAGGAGCAGAAGGTGCCCGACCACCACGCGGTGCACGAGGGCATGCCGGGGATGGCCACGCCCGAGCAGATGGAGGCGCTGAAGGCGGCCAAGGGCAAGGACTTCGACCGGATGTTCCTGCAGCTCATGATCAACCATCATCTGGGCGCGCTCAAGATGTCCGAGCAGGTGCTGACCAGCGGCTCGCACATCAAGATCGAGGAGCTGGCCAACGACGTCAGCGTCACCCAGATGGCCGAGATCCGCCGCATGCAGGAGATGCAGGCCGCCGCCGCCCCGTAACCGCCCGCCGCAGCCGGGCCTCAGGAGCCGACGCGCCAGGAGTGCAGGTAGTCCTCCTGCTCAGGGGTCAGCACGTCGATGCCGATGCCCGTGGCGGCCAGCTTGAGCCTGGCCACCTCGTGGTCGATCTCCTCCGGCACGTCATAGACGCCGGGCGCGAGCTCCGACCGCTCCCCCGCCAGCCACGCCACGGCGAGGGCCTGCGCGGAGAACGACATGTCCATCACGGCCGCCGGATGCCCCTCCGCCGCCGTGAGGTTGACCAGCCGCCCCTCGGCCAGCAGCAGCAGCCGGCGGCCGTCGGGCAGCACGTACTCGTCAGTGTTGGGCCGCACGCCGCGGTGCACCTCTTCGGCCAGCTCGTCCAGCGCCCGCACGTCGATCTCCACGTCGAAGTGCCCCGCGTTCGCGAGGATCGCGCCGTCCTTCATGATCGACAGATGCTCGGCCCTGATCACGTCGCGGTTGCCCGTCACGGTCACGAACAGGTCCCCGACCAGCGCGGCCTGCGCCATCGGGCGTACCTCGTAGCCCTGCAGGGTCGCGTCGAGCGCCTTGACCGCGTCGATCTCCGTCACGATCACCCGCGCGCCGAACCCCTTGGCCCGCTCGGCCACGCCCCGCCCGCAGTAGCCGAACCCGGCCACGACCACGGTGCGCCCGGCCAGCATCGTGTTGGTGGCCCGCATGATCCCGTCGAGCGTCGACTGCCCGGTGCCGTACCGGTTGTCGAACATCCGCTTGGTCCGCGTGTCGTTCACCGCCACGACCGGGAAGCGCAGCGCGTCCTCGGCGGCCATCTGGCGCAGCCGGATGATCCCGGTGGTGGTCTCCTCGCACCCCCCGGTGACGCCTTCGAGCAGGTCGGTCCGCTCGGTGTGCAGGATGTTCACCAGGTCGCAGCCGTCGTCGAGCACCAGGTCGGGCCCGAGGTCGAGGGCCTGGTGGATGTGCCGGTAGTAGGCGGCCCGATCGACGCCGGCGCGGGCGTGCACGGCGATCCCGTAGACGCGCAGCGCCTCGGCGACGTCGTCCTGGGTGGACAGCGGGTTGGAGGCGGCGAGCGCGATCTCCGCGCCACCCGCCCTCAGCGCTCCCATGAGCACCGCCGTCTCCGCGGTGACGTGCAGGCAGGCCGCGATCTTCAGCCCGTCCAGCGGGCGTTCGAGCGCGAACCGCTCACCGATCGCGGTCAACACCGGCATCGAACGAGCGGCCCAGGAGATCTGCCGCTCACCGCTTTCACTGAGATCCATGAGGTGCCTTCGGCCGGAGATCGCGGTACAGGGTGGGTATGGGAAAGCTCCGGGCGGGGCGAACCCCTTCCCGGAGCGCTTCTCATGGAGATCAGTAGCGGTAGTGGTCCGACTTGTACGGGCCCTCGACGTGGACGCCGATGTAGGCGGCCTGCTCCTTGCTCAGCTCGGTGAGCTTGACGCCCAGGGCGTCGAGGTGCAGGCGGGCGACCTTCTCGTCCAGGTGCTTGGGCAGCGTGTAGACGCCGATCGGGTATTCGGCCGTCTTCGTGAACAGCTCGATCTGCGCGATCACCTGGTTGGTGAACGAGTTGGACATGACGAAGCTCGGGTGGCCGGTGGCGCAGCCGAGGTTCATCAGGCGGCCTTCGGCGAGGACGAGGATCGAGTGCCCGTCGGCGAACACCCACTCGTCGACCTGCGGCTTGATGTTGTTGCGCTGGATGCCCGGCAGCTTGGCGAGCCCGGCCATGTCGATCTCGTTGTCGAAGTGGCCGATGTTGGAGACGATCGCCTGGTGCTTCATCCGCGCCATGTGGTCGGCGGTGATGATGTTGAAGTTGCCGGTGCAGGTGACGAAGATGTCCGCGATGCCGACGACCTCGTCCAGCGTGGTCACCTGGAAGCCGTCCATGGCCGCCTGGAGCGCGCAGATCGGGTCGATCTCGGTCACGATGACGCGGGCGCCCTGGCCGCGCAGCGCGTCCGCACAGCCCTTGCCGACGTCGCCGTAGCCGGCGACCACGGCGACCTTGCCGCCGATCAGCACGTCGGTGGCGCGGTTGAGGCCGTCGATGACGGAGTGGCGGCAGCCGTACTTGTTGTCGAACTTCGACTTGGTGACCGAGTCGTTGACGTTGATCGCCGGGAAGAGGAGCTGGCCGTTCTTGTGCATCTCGTAGAGACGGTGCACGCCGGTCGTGGTCTCCTCGGTGACGCCCTTGATGCTCTCGGCGATCCGGGTCCACCGCTTGTCCGCGCCGACCGTGCGGTTGAGCAGGTCGATGATGACGTGCCACTCCTCCGGGTCCTCGGCGGTGGCAGCGGGTACGGCGCCCGCCTTCTCGTACTCGGCGCCCTTGTGCACCAGGAGGGTGGCGTCACCGCCGTCGTCGAGGATCATGTTCGGGGCGTCGCCGTTCGGCCAGGTGAGGGCCTGCTCGGTGCACCACCAGTACTCCTCCAGCGTCTCGCCCTTCCAGGCGAAGACGGGGACGCCCTTGGGGTCGTCCACGGTGCCCTCGGGGCCGACGACCACCGCGGCGGCGGCGTGGTCCTGAGTGGAGAAGATGTTGCAGCTGACCCAGCGGACCTCGGCGCCGAGCGCCACGAGCGTCTCGATGAGGACGGCGGTCTGGATCGTCATGTGCAGCGAGCCCATGATCTTCGCGCCGCGGAGGGGCTGGGTGGCCGCATATTCCTTGCGGACCGACATGAGGCCGGGCATCTCGTGCTCGGCGAGCCGGATCTCCTTGCGGCCGAAGTCGGCAAGTGAAAGGTCTGCGACCTTGAAGTCCATCGGGTTTCCCCTCGCGTCACGGATGGTTTGTCGCCGACGAGTTTAGGCGGCTCTCTGGAGGGGGCGCACCTCCAGAGGGGCGAAACTGACGTAAGAATGTAAGGATGCGCATCACGGAAGCGGCCAAGCGGCTCGGCATGTCCCCACGAATGCTCCGATACCGGGAAGCACTCGGCCTGTTGCCGCCCGTGCGGGAGCAGGGGGCGCACCGGCGGTTCGGCCCCGAGGAGCTGGCGGCCGTGGCGCAGGGGGTGGAGCTGGAGAAGCGGTTCGACGTGTCGCCGGCCGAGCTGGCGTTCGCGCTGCGGGTGCTGAGCGAGCCGGCGGTGGCGGCGGCCGTACGCGATCTCGGGGTGCGGATCGGGCGCATCCAGGTGCCCCGCCGGGCCCTGGACTTCGAGAAGGAGAAGGCCCTGCGGCTGCTGCGCCCCTCCGGACGCTGAGACACTGGGGCACTGGGGCACTGGGGCCGGCCGCCGGAGTCCCCCGGGCGGCCGCCGAGGCACCGGCCACCAGAGTCCTCATCCGGACGGGTCGGCCCCGCCAGGGTCCCGTCCGGACGGTTGGGGTCTGGGCCGGCGTCAGGCGTTCGTGCGGGACCGGTCGAGGTCGGGCTCCAGGTAGATGACCCGGGCGATCGGCACGGCCTCTCGGATCCGCCGTTCGGCCTCGTCGATGCCCCTGGCCACCTCACCGGCCGTGTCGTTGCGCGCAACCGCGATCTTGGCCCCCACCAGCAGCTCCTCGGGCCCGAGGTGCAGGGTGCGCATGTGGATGATCCGGTCGACCTCCGGCGCGCTCTCCAGCGCGTCGCGGATCTGCTGCTCCATCTCGGGCGTCGCGCCCTCGCCGACCAGCAGCGACTTGGTCTCCATGGCCAGCACGACCGCGATCACGGCCAGCAGCACGCCGATCATCAGGGTGCCGATGCCGTCCCACATGCCGTCGCCCGTGATGACCGCCATCGTCACGCCGAACAGCGCGAAGATCAGGCCCAGCAGCGCGCCCAGGTCCTCGAGCAGGATGACGGGCAGCTCCGGCGACTTCGACCGGCGGATGAAGGCGACCCACGACTGCTTGCCGCGCACGGCGTTGGATTCCTTGATCGCCGTACGGAACGAGAACGCTTCGGCGATGATCGCGAAAATCAGCACCGCGAACGCCCAGATCGGCTGATCCACGCCCTTCGGATCGGAGAGCTTGTGGACGCCTTCGTAGATCGAGAACGCCGCGCCGATCGTGAACAGCACCACGGCCACCACGAACGCGTAGAAGTAACGCTCGCGGCCGTAGCCGAACGGATGCTCCTTGGTGCTGGCCCGCGCCGCCCGCTTGCCGCCGACCAGCAGCAGCACCTGGTTGCCCGAGTCCGCGACCGAGTGGATGCCCTCGGCCAGCATCGACGAGGAGCCGGTGAAGGCCGCCGCCACGAACTTGGCCACGGCGATTGCCAAGTTCGCACTCAACGCCGCAATGATCGCTTTTGTACCGCCGCTCGCGCTCACCGGAAGTCTCCACTCATAAAGATCAACTACAAAGGCCTGGAAAGGGATCCTATTGCGAAATCCTGGCCTTTAGCTCAGTGATCGCTGACACAGGGGTCGGATCGATGCCATACCCCAGGGCCAAATATGTGCTGGCATAGTCGCCGAGCGCGATCAGCATAGCCATCCGCTCCAGCGGATGCGTGCCTTCCGCCATGAGCTCGCTGACGGGCACGTCACGCTCGCGCGCCATGCGCAGCGCCGCCTCCCGCCGCCGCGTCACCTGCGGGTGCTCTTCGACGTCACGCAGCATGACGAGCCTGATCGTCTGGCCGGCCGAGTCGGCGAAGATGTCGCGCTCGGCCATCGGCCCGTCGAACACGGCCACCTGGTTGTGGGCGGCCTCGGGCAGCTCACCGTAGCCGGCCGGATATTTCGCGTTCGTGTTGAGCTGGCAGGCCAGCCGATACGCCGCCACGGCGGCCACCGGCGAGGAGCCCCAGATCATCGGCACGGTCCCGGCCACATCCAGGGCCAGCGACTTGCCCGGGTTGATGAACGACTCGCTGGACGGCCGGCACCGGTGCGCGATGTCCTCCAGCGACTTGGCCACCCGCTCGAACAGGTCCGCGTCCGCCGGCAGAAGCCGCAGCGCGGCGGCGGCCACGATCAGCGGAGTCGTCAGCAGCCAGATGTTGGCCCGGGACTGCCCGCCCAGGGGCACCGGCACGTAGACGGCCGACGCCTGGGTCGCGATCGCCTCCAGCTGCGATCCCGGCGCGCCCACGGCCAGCAGCGTGCAGCCGCGCCGCACCGCCTGCGTGGCGACGGACAGCGTCTCCTCGGCGTCTCCCGACCCCGAGACCGCGATGACCAGGTCGGTCGCGCCGATCCAGCCGGGGAGCTGGTAGGAGCGCAGCGTCACGATCGGCAGCGGAGCACCGTTACCGGCGACCGCCGCCAGGATGTCGCCGGCGATGGCCGACCCGCCCATCCCCGCGACCGCGATCGCACGCGGCCGCCCCTGGTCGGCCACGCGCTCGACGCGGGACTCGACGGCGGTGCGGTAGCCGGTGCGCACGTGAGCGGCGGAGGCGGCGACCGCGAGCAACATGCCGCCGGGGTCCGCCTCACTGAGATGCCGCTGATCGTCGAGCCGCCCCGGCTCCCAGGTCACGGCTTCCTGGCTTCGTCGACGAGCAGGACGGGGATGTCATCCCGGACCGGGTAGATCAGGCCACAACCTGTGCAGACCAGCTCCTCGGCCTCGGTCTCGGCGCGCAGTGCAGCCTTGCACGCCGGGCAGGCCAGGATCTCCAGCAGCCAGTCGTCGATCTTCACTCTGACACCTTTCCCACAATGGCGAGGACCTCGTCCTTGATCGCCGTCATCTTGCCATCGTCGGCCGCCTCGGCGTTGAGCCTGAGCAGCGGCTCGGTGTTGGACGCCCGCAGGTTGAACCACCAGTCGGGCCCGGTCACGGTCAGCCCGTCGAGCTCGTCGAAGTCGCCGCGGTCCGCGAACGCCTCGCGCACCCGCCGCAGCGCCTCGCCCTGGTCCGCCACGGCGCTGTTGAGCTCGCCGGAGGCCCGGTAGCGGGAGTAGGCCGACACCACCTGCGACAGCGGCCGGTCCTGCTCGCCGAGCGCGGCCAGGACGTGCATGGCCGCCAGCAGGCCCGAGTCCGCGAACCAGAAGTCGCGGAAGTAGTAGTGGGCCGAGTGCTCGCCGCCGAACACGGCTCCCGTGCGGGCCATCTCGGCCTTGATGAACGAATGCCCGACGCGCGTGCGCACGGGGACCCCGCCGTGCTCGCGGACGATCTCGGGCACGCCCAAGGACGTGATCAGATTGTGAATGATCGTCGCGCCCGGATATTTGGCCAGCTCGCGGGCCGCGACCAGCGCCGTGATCACCGACGGGGAGATGGACTCCCCGCGCTCGTCGATCACCCAGCATCGGTCCGCGTCGCCGTCGAACGCCAGCCCCAGGTCAGCGCCCGTGTCGAGGACCGCCCGCTGCAGATCGACGAGGTTCTGTGGCTCGATCGGGTTGGCCTCGTGGTTGGGGAAGTTGCCGTCCAGCTCGAAGTAGAGCGCGGTCAACTCGATCGGCAGCCCCTCGAACACGGCCGGGACCGTATGGCCGCCCATGCCGTTGCCCGCGTCCACGACCACCTTGAGCGGCCGGATGCCGGACAGATCGACGAGCGTGCGCAGGTGCTGCGCGTAGCCGGGCAGCAGGTCCTTCTCGATCAGCGACCCCGGGGGCTCCCGCGTGACCCCGGACGGCTCGGCGGCCCGGTCGCGGATCTCGTTCAGCCCCGTGTCGCCGCCGATCGGGACGGCCCCCGCACGGCACATCTTCATGCCGTTGTAGCGGGCCGGATTGTGGCTGGCGGTGAACATGACGCCGGGCAGCCCGAGGCTGCCACTGGCGTAGTAGAGCAGGTCGGTGGAGCCCAGCCCGGCGTGCACGACGTCCGCGCCGCGCGCACGGGCCCCGCGGATGAACGCGTCGGCCAGCGGCACCGACGACTCGCGCATGTCGTGCGCGACCACCACGGACTCGGCACCTGTCACTTCCACGAAGGCCGCCCCTACGGCCTCGGCGGTCGGCTCGTCGAGCTCGTCGGGCACCACTCCGCGAACGTCGTACGCTTTGAAGATCTTGGCGAGATCGCCCACTCTCCAGCTCCGCCCTTAGGTCGTTTCTCCGTGTAAAACGAGCCTACCGGTCGCGGTGCTGCTGGGCCGACCTCAGAACGCGCAGGTGCCCGCGACGGCCGACCTCGACCCCCTGACCGACCGGCTCACCCCCACCTGACGGAGTGGGCCGCGCGGCCTCCCTGACGGCGTTGGCCAGCGCCTCGAGATCGTCGGAGCTGGGCGAGGCACCGTCTGTCGGCAGCCGGACCACCTCCCACCCGCGGGGAGCGGTCAGCCGCTCAGCGTGTTCGGCGCACAGGTCGTAGCAGTGTGGCTCCGCGTACGTCGCCAGAGGGCCTAGAACAGCGGTCGAATCGGCGTATACGTACGTGAGCGTGAAGACGGCAGGCTGGCTGCAGGCGGTGCGGGAACAGCGGCGGACGGGGCTCACGGAGGGACCGTATCTGCTAAGAGTGCGAGGCGCCACTACCTGAGCGCTCTTAACGAGCGTGTCGCCACAATTCGGACACCTGTCGCAGCCTTTCCACCCACATGCCCCGAAGACGCCATCCCTCGGAACGCCTGGGGCCATTGGGTTTTCCACCATCGACGGCGCATCAATCAGGGGCGGGGGCCACCGGCTTCTCCACCATCGACGGCACCCCATCCAGAGAGACAGGGGCCACCAGGTTTTCTACCATCGACGGCGCTTCATCCAGAGACGGACGTGAGCGCCCTTTACACTTGCTCTCGTGACTCAGAAGCGCGGTCCCAGACGGCGCGATCGCCACGGTCGCGGCCTCCGCGGCCCGCTCGCCCCCTCCCACGTCCCCATGGCCAAGGCCCGCAGCGAACGCTTCGACGACCTCGTGCTCGACGCCGTCGACAGACTCCGCCCCCGCTGGGACCGGCAGCTCTCCGCCGTGGAGTTCGCGGTGGAGGAGGTGCCGCCGCTGAGCGAGCTGGGCGACGGGCCGGGCGTGGGCGCCGACCCGATCCCCTTCGGCCGGGCGGACGCGGCCAGCGGCCAACGACCGGCGTCGATCGTGGTCTACCGACGTCCCTTGGAGGCCCGCGCCAGGGACCGCGACACCTTGGGCGCCATGGTGCATGACACGGTGGTGGAGCAGGTGGCGACGTTGCTGGGCTTGTCGCCGGAGACTGTGGACCCGGGGTACGACGAACGCAGCTAGGCACCGGTCCCGCCCCTGGCTGCAAGGTCCTCGCACTGGGGCGCGCTTCGCGCGATGAGCTTCGGGCTGCGCCCTGTGGGGGCACGCCCCCACACCCCCGGCGAGGGGCCTGCCGGCCCCTCGCGCTCCCCGGCCGTGGGCCGGGCGCCCGGGACTGGGTTGTCATCGGGCGGAGCAACGGAATCCGCCTTTTGCGTGATGGCGCTTTGCGGGTTCGCCGGTAGCGCGATGACGCTTTGCGGGCTGTGCCGATGGCGCTTTGCAGGGTGTGCCGACAGATGGCTTCGGCAGGCGGGGTCCGCATACGGTCGGCAGACCTCAGAATGGCGACAAGCCAACCTCACGATGTGGATCAACACGCCAGCCCGACCTGACGAAGTGGATCGGCGCGCAGTCCAACCTCACGAAGCGGACCAACGCACCAGCCCAACCTCACAAAGCGAATCGGCGCGCAGGGACGTGTGTCACAAGCGCGCCGCGTAGCTCATACCCGCGGAAGGGAGGGATCGGGTTCCCAGGGGGTTGGTGCGGTGATGGACCAGCGCTCATGGTCGCGCCACGCCCCGTCGATGTAGAGGTAGGCGGGCGACAGCCCTTCGTAACGGAAGCCCAGCCGCTGGGCCAGGGCCAGGGATGCCTTGTTCGCGGGCTGAATGTTGGCCTCCAGCCGGTGGAGCCGCAGGTTGGTGAAGGCGTGCTGCAGGGCGGCGGTGAGCCCTTCGGTCATGTAACCCTGCCCTGCGGACGGGGCGAAGGCCGCATAGCCGAGGGACGCGCCCTGGTAGCGGCCCCGGATGATCGAGTTGATGTTGACCGTGCCGGCGGCTGCGCCGGTCTCCTTGATACGGATCAGAAAGCCCAGGTTGGTGCCGTCGTCGAAGCGGCGCATCCAGACCTGGAAGTCCTCCGCGTTCGCGGGCAGCTGCATCCACGGCATGTGCAGCTCGGTGCTGGCCTGCACGAGGGAGCAGAACTCGTCCTGGTCGGAGAGAGTGAGCGGGCTCAGTTCGACCCGTGATGGCATTTCGGACATGGACCAACGTTAGGGCCTGTTATGAGCAGTGGATCGCCGAGTGATCCAGCTGGGATGGTCTTGATTTGTTTCGTGGTGCTTTGACGGCAGCACAGCAGGCGGCCCTGAACAGAGCGCTTTCGCTCAATCCGTACAGACGGCAGTACATCTCGGCGTACTCGTCGTCGGGCCGGTGCTTGCCGGACTCGTGGTCGCGGATCCGTCGCACCAGGTTCTCGGGCTCAGGCAGGAGCCTGCCGGCGATCTTGGACAGCTGGCCGGCGAGATCGCGCTGAGACCACCCTCGCCTGGTCCGCTCGATGCGTAGCCGACTTGCCCAGGCCGGAACCTTGCTCATCCGCATGCACCTCCGGAGTCGGGGGGGCGGACACGGGCGGATATCCGGGTGCGCCTCTAGTGTCCTCTCCCGCAGCGGTACCGCCCAGGACTGAGATGGAACCATGCACTGGAACACGGAAAGCTACTTTGCCATAACGATGTGTAGTGGCCGTCATCATCGGGACTGGTCACCGGCCTAGCGCTTCCCTCTGATTGACGAGTGCGGTTCAAGTGGTCGTCTTCCAAGCCGTCCACGCGTTGGCCGACCCGGCCCCGGCCGTGGAGCGCGGCATGGGCAGGGGGCGACGTCCCCGAACCCCGGCGGCGGTGAGGTGGGCAAGGCGACCCCGCTCATATGCCAGCAGGTCACGCCTCATATGCCAGCAGGTCACGCCGGAGCCTCCGGCCACCCGAGTCCTGCCGTTCGTTCAGCAACCCGGGCCTATCGCCTCGCCTCCGCGCTGGCACGGCAACCGACGCCCTCGTCTATCAGGAGCCATCCCGCCCGATGCCCCTATTACCTCCCGGTCCGTCCACGACATAAGGCGCAGATGGCGGAACTGGGACCACCCAGGCGTAATCCCGCGCTCGGGAAGTCGACCTCCAGCGGGGTCAGGAGAGAGGAGATTCCCGTGAGGGATCTGTATGGCAGGCAGCTCGGCGATCTGCCCTTCGCCAAGGTGTGCGGCGGCAATGACGGCGAACAGGGCGAGTCCTGTGTAGAGATCGCCCCGATCCCGGGGGTCGAGGATGCCTTCGCGCTCCGGGACTCGAAGAACCCGGGCGCCGGGACCCTCAGGTTCACCGGTGCCGAGCTCCGCGCGGCCGGAGTGACCACCGCCTGAGCGCCATCCGAATAGGGCGGACCCTGCCTGATCACAGCAAGCAGGGGCCGCCCCCGCCACACTACGGGAGCACACCGATCATGCACTGGCACGCCTACCAGTGGACCGGCTCAGGTGCCGATCGCGCCGACGAGGCCAAGCGCCGACCCGCCTCTCCTGACTTCCTCACCTCTGCGCTGCCGCCGATGCGGACCGGTGATTGGCTGCTCAAGCCTGCCTCCCGGATCGCGGCCACGTTCTACGAGGTGAGGGAGGCGTGCGAGTGGCTGGCGTCCGAATACCGCAGAATCTGTGGCGAGCTCCTCGTTTTCGAGCGCGTCACTCTTGATGAGCGGGTCGAGTACGCCCTCCACGCCCTGCCCGGTGGTGTCGATGTGCTGTGGGGTGAGTGGCTGAGAAGCGGAAGGTTCGCCACGATCGCCATGATCTGCTGCCCAAACAGGCACGTGCCGCACTCGTGCCCGATCCGCCGGACCGCCAGAGCCGCCGCCCCATGAGCCGGCGACCCCGCGAC
>NZ_VCKX01000161.1 GCF_005889725.1 Nonomuraea zeae | reverse complement strand
GGACAATAAGTCGTATCGTCGGCAGCATCAGCTGTGTATAAGAGACAGAGTCCCAGCCGCGGCCGCAGCTGCCCCCGCACCATCCGATGCAGCTCCCGTCCAAGCCTCCGGCCAGGCGGCTCGGCGACATCCCCATCAAGGTCGTCTACCTGATCGGCGCCATCCTCGGCACCGTCCTGGCCGTGGTGCTGATCTTCGTCTTGTTCTCGGGCGACGTGCCCGCGAACAAGCAGTCGTCGGAGCAGGTCGTCCCCGTCGCGCCGGTCCCCAGCGCCAGCGCGACCCCGTCGGCGTCGCCCAGCCCCACCGTCTCCGAGAGCCCGATCGTGCTGCCGCCGGTGCCGGAGAGCAAGAAGTTCGCCACCCTCTCGGGCACGGCGTCCCTGGTCTCCGGGCTCATCACCGACAAGACGGTCGGGATCACCTACCCGCGCCTGGCCTCGCCGTGGAAGGCGAAGTCGTTCCCGCCGTTCTCGATCGCGCAGCGCATCGGCAAGGTGGCCATCCCGCACACGGTGGTCGCCTCGGCCATGTTCCCCGGTGACTCGCCCACCACGAAGCCCTCCACGAACGCCGACTACCGCGAGATCGCCACCCAGGCGGCCCGCTGGGCGATGCGCACCCAGTACCCCAAGGGCGCCACCCTGGCCTGGACCGGCTCCCAGAAGATCCCGGTCGGCAAGGGCTGGTCGCTCGGCTTCAAGGTCACCTTCACCGTCAACGGCAAGCAGCAGGTCGCCCAGGCCATGGTGACGATCGTCGAAGTGGGCAAGACCAAGCCCGCCATGCTGATGGCCTCGATCCCCGAGTCGAACAAGACCCGCTGGCCCGACCTGAACACGCTCATCACGCAGGTTCGGCCCCTCTGAGCCAATCCAGGTCGCTATGGGCCGTTCTGAGGTCAAGGCGGCCGTCTAGGCCAGAAGCATGCTCTAGAATATGATTCTGGGGATGCACCCGTACCTGGCTGGAGGATGAGCAGATGGCGATCGGGTTGAGCGAGGAGCATGAGGCGCTCCGCGATTCGGTGAGCGGCTGGGCGGAGCGCAACGTGCCCTCGGAGCTGCCGCGGACCGGGGCGGACGAACGCCCCGCGTTCTGGTCGGGCCTCGCCGAGCAGGGGCTGCTCGGCCTCCACCTGCCCGAGGAGTCGGGCGGGTCGGGCTACGGGCTGCTGGAGACGGCCGTGGCCGTCGAGGCGATGGCCGAGCGGCTGGCGCCGGGGCCCTACGTGCCGACCGTGCTGGCCAGCGCGGTCATTCACGCCTCCAAGCGGCGCGACCTGCTGGAGCGACTGGGCGACGGTACGCTCACCGGCGCGGTCGCCCTGACCGGCGCGCTGAGCGGCACCCGGGCCGACGACGGCTCGCTGGTCGTGTCGGGCACGGCCGAGCCCGTGCTCGGCGGCTCGCTGGCGGACGTGCTCGTGCTGCCGGTGACCACTTCCGACGGCGAGGAGTGGATCGCGATCGACGCCTCCGCCGCCACGGTCACCACGATCAGGTCGCTCGACCTGACCAGGCCGGTGGCCAAGGTGGAGCTGTCGGACGTGACCGTGCCGGACGAGCGGGTTCTCGACGGGGTCGAGGGCCCCGACGTGCTCAACCTGGCCGCGATCCTGCTCGGCGCCGAGGCGGCGGGCCTGGCCTCGTGGTGCGTCACCGCCGCCGCCGAATACGCCAAGGTACGCGTCCAGTTCGGCCGCCCGATCGGCCAGTTCCAGGGCATCAAGCACAAGCTCTCGCGCATGCTGGTCGCTCTGGAGCAGGCCCGCGCCACCGTCTGGGACGCGACCAGGGCGGAGGGCAAGGAGCTCGAGTTCGCCGCCGCCGTCGCCGGGGTGATGGCTCCCGACGCCGCGGTCCAGTGCGCCAAGGACGCCATCCAGACGTTCGGCGGCATCGGCTACACCTTCGAGCACGACGTCCACCTCTACTACCGCCGCGCGCTCACCCTGCGGGCCCTGCTCGGCCCGTCGGCCGAGTGGGCCGCCACGGTGACCTCCCTGTCCCTCCAGGGCGTCTCCCGCGAGATGGAGATCGACCTGCCCGAGGACGCCGAGGAGCTGCGCGAGTCGCTCCGCGCCGAGATCGCCGAGATCGCCGCGCTCGAAGGCAAGGAGCAGAAGCGGGCCCTGGCGAGCCGCGGGTTCGTCATGTCCCACCTGCCCAAGCCGTGGGGCCGCGACGCCAAGCCCCTGGAGCAGGTGCTGATCGCCCAGGAGCTCAAGGCCGCCAGGGTCCGGCTGCCCGCGATGATCATCGGTGCCTGGGTGGTGCCGTCCATCGCCACGTACGGGACGCCCGAGCAGCAGGAGCGCTTCCTGCCCAAGACGCTCAGCGGCGAGATGATCTGGTGCCAGCTCTTCTCCGAGCCCGGCGCCGGCTCCGACCTGGCCTCGCTGCAGATGAAGGCGGAGCAGGTCGAGGGCGGCTGGCGGCTCAACGGCCAGAAGATCTGGACCTCGGTCGCCCACGTGGCCGAGTGGGGCATCTGCATCGCCCGCAACTCGAACGAGGGCTCCAAGCACGAGGGCATCACCTACTTCCTGGTCGACATGAAGGCCCCCGGCGTCACGGTCAGGCCGCTGACCGAGATGACCGGCGAGAACCTGTTCAACGAGGTCTTCCTCGACGACGTCTTCGTTCCCGACGACCTGGTCGTGGGCGAGGTCGGCGAGGGCTGGAAGGTCGCGCGCAACACGCTCTCGAACGAGCGCGTCTCGCTGTCGTCCGGCTCGGGCGGCACCGGCGCGTCCGTGCCCGACCTGCTGGGCCTGATCGGCAGGCTGGGCCGCGAGCTCACGCCGGCCGAGGAGCAGGAGGTCGCCGGGGTCGTCTGCGAGGGCCACTCGATCAGCGCCCTGTCGCTGCGGGTCACGCTCAAGCAGCTCGCCGGGTCCGAGCCGGGCGCGGACGCGTCCGTGCGCAAGCTGCTGTCCACCTCGCACGCCCAGCACGTCTCCGAGACCGCCGTCGACCTGCTCGGCGCCGCCGCCGTGGTGGCCGCCGACATGAAGCTCGGCGACGCGGGCTACTGGAACAGGGCGGTGCTGGCCACCAGGGCCATGACCATCTACGGCGGCACCACCGAGGTGCAGCTCAACATCATCGCCGAGCGCATGCTGGGCCTGCCGAGGGACCCGGAGCCGGGCAAGTAGCCCTCCCCGCTATCCCCCCACGGGCTGTGGGGGGATGGCCGGGCCGTTCTCAAGCGGGGCGGGCACCCCGATCCTGATCTCGCCGACGCAGGAGGTGCCGCCGTCCGTGCGGACGGCCAGCTCGTTCCCGCCGCCCGTGATCGGGACGAAGGTGCTGCCCAGGTCCCGCCCGGCCGGCGCGGAGCCGTGCGCGAGGCCCAGCCGCACGTTCAGCGTGGTCTCCGCGCCGTTCAGGTAGGAGACCTGGACGGTGTACTCGGCGTCCCGCAGCGGGGCCGGCAGCGGGAACCGCACCTCGGCCTCGCCGACGGGCACGCAGGACGCGCGGGCGGGGATCGTCGCGCCGTCGATGCGCAGCGGGCGCAGCCGGCCCTGCGGGTCGAAGATGAGCGGGTCGGCCACCGGGCCCGAGAGCCGCCTGGTCCAGGAGATCGCGTGCGGCACGGCCGGGCCGAGCAGCTTGGAGTGCCGGGCGTAGTCGTAGAAGAACACCGGGAAGGCCACCTTGTCCGGCACGTACGTGTCCAGGACGACCGTGCCGGCGGGGACCGAAGCGAGCGCCTGCACGCCGGTCTCCACGTAGCTCTGGACGTTGCGGCCGAGCGGCCGGTCGGCGTAGGCGGCGACCGACCACACCGAGCCCGCCGCGAACACCGCCGCCACCGGCACCCACACCCATCTGAGCCGGACCGCGGGACGGTGCCAGGGCCGCTCCTCGCCCTGGACCGGGATGAACGCCAGCCCGATGACCAGGGCCACGACCACGGCGGTGGAGGAGACGTACCGGAGCTCGAATCCGCTCAGATCAGGACCGAGCATCTCGACCCGCCCCAGCATGATCGGCACCACGTCGGCCAGCAGGAAGTAGCCCAGCAACGTGAGCCAGGCCAGCCAGGCCCGCCGCCGCCAGAGCACGGACACGGTCACCGCGGCGACCGCGACGGCGAGGCTCGCCCACATGAGCGCGGGCGGCGTGGCGGCCAGCGCGTAGTCCTCGCCGATCGGCTGCCAGCGCCACGGCCCGCCCAGCGACGTCGGCACGAGAGAGCCGGTCAGCAGCGTCCACGCCGACTTCACCGCGACCTCGGCGCTCGGCAGCGACGGCTCGAACGTCACGTTCGTGAGCTGCACGGAGGTGAACAGCTGGCGGAAGAACACCACGGCGTACGGCACGAGCACGCCCAGGTAGAGCAGCCACACGCGGCGCGTCCGCGCCCCGCCGAGCCAGCCGAGCGTGAGCACGAACGCCAGCACCGGGATGAACGGCGCCTTCACGAAGAACACCATCCCGAGCACCGTCCAGCCCGCCGCCGCCACGGCGTGCCTGAACCGCCCGGTCCGGGTGTGGAGCACGTGCGAGGCGAGCGCCATCGGCAGCGCGATCTGGAACGGCAGGGTCTCCGCCACCACCGCCCACCACGACAGGCCCGGTACCGTCATCGGCGTCAGCAGGTAGAACCCGAGCGGCACGAGGATCGCCGGCCGGGTCCCGAACAGCAGCCGCAGCAGCCGCAGCAGCGCCAGCCCGGCCGCCGCCTGCAGCCCGATCGCGAGCCCGTGCGCGAGGACGTCGTTGTAGACGCCGAGCCGTCCCATCGCCCAGTGGATCGCGAAAGCCCCCGGCATCAGGTGGCCGAAGTCGATCCGCATGAGGTAGTCCCAGGAGAGCTGGTTCTCCAGCCCCCTGGCGATGAACATGAAGTCGTCCTGCCGGAAGTAGGTCCGCCTGACCAGGTCGAACTTCCACATGAGCTGCACCGCGACCATCAGCAGCCCGGCGGCGAGCACGGCGTCGCCGCCGCGCAGCCGTTCGCCCAACCGCTCGCGCAACTCTTGACGTGCCCCGGACGTCGTCACGCTCGTCATCACCCCGCGCCTCCTGGCGAAGGGTAACCAGACGGGGCTCGGCCGGGGAATGGCCGTAGCACGCTTGTGATGTCATAGCGGGATGCCGCACGCGTCCCGAGCCGGGCTCGTCTCAGCCCTCCTCGGGCTCGCCCTCGGCTGCCTGGCCCTCGGCCCGGCGCTGGGCTGGGGGTTCACGCTGCTCCAGGACATGGTGTTCGTGCCGGACCCGGAGTTCTCCCTGTTCACGTTCGGGCTGGCCGGCGGGGCCGCGCGGGTGGTGCCCAGCGACGCCGTGGTGACCGCGCTGTCGCTGGTGCTGCCCGCCGAGCTGGTGCAGAAGCTGATCCTGCTGGCGATCTTCGTCCTGGGCTGCTCGGGCGCCGCGCTGCTGCTGCCGGCGGACTCGCTCGGGCCCAGGCTGGTGGCGGGGACGTTCTACGTGTGGAACCCGTACGTGGCCGAGCGGCTGCTGATGGGGCAGTGGGCGCTGCTGCTCGGGTACGCGGGCCTGCCCTGGGTGGTGCGGGCCGTGTGGTCGGAGCGCCGGGTGGCGGCGGCCATGCTGCCGGCGGCGGTCGGCGGGTTCGCGGCGATGACGATCACCGCGATCACGGCGCTGCCCGTCGCGGTCCCGCGCTGGAGGGCGGTCGCGCGGGTGGCGGGGGTGCTGGCGGTGTTCAGCCTGCCGTGGCTGGTGCCGACCGCGCTGCGGCCTCAGGGGATCGACGGCGACGCGGTGGGGGTGGCGGCGTTCGCGGCGCGGGCGGACACGCCGTTCGGCGCGGTGGGGAGCCTGCTGTCGCTCGGCGGGATCTGGAACGCGCACGCGGTGCCGCCCGGTTACGAGACCTGGGCGGGGGCGGTGGCCAGGCTCCTGCTCACGCTGGCCGGGCTGGTGTTCTTCCTGCGCGGCGAGGTGCCGTACAAGCGGGGCCTGGCCGTGGCGGCGGCCGTCGGGCTGGGCGTGGCGTGCCTGGGGGTGAGCGAGCCCGGCCGGCAGGCGTTCGCGTGGGTCATCGGGGTGTGGGGCGGGTTCGCGGTGCTCAGGGACGCCCAGCAGTTCATCGCGCCGCTGGCGCTGGCGGCGGCCCTGGGGCTCGGGCTGCTGACCGCCGCCGTGGGCCGCAACCGGGCCTGGGCGGGGGCGATGGCCCTCGTGCCGGTGGCCGTGCTGCCGACGATGGCTTGGGGCTCGCTGGGAGCCCTCGGCGCGGTGCCCTACCCCGAGAGCTGGACGGTGGCCCGCGCGGCCATCAGCGGCGATCAGGCGGCCGGGGACGTGCTGGTGCTGCCGTTCGAGTCGTACCGGCAGTTCCCGTGGAACGGGGGGCGGGCGGTGCTGGATCCGGCGCAGCGCTACTTCGCCGTTCCCGGGCGGCGGGTGGTCTCCAACGACGCCGTACGGGTCGGGAACCTGGTCGTGAAGAGCGAGGACCCGCGTGCGCAGGAGGTAGAACGCGTACTAGAAGGGTCTTCACCCGACCTGCCGGCTGCCGGGTTTCGCTATGTGATAGTCGACGGAGGGACAGGGGAAGAGCGGGAGCGGTTCGGTGTCTGGCTACGGAGTGCGAGGGTGGTAGTCGATACCGGTGACCTGCGGTTGTACAGATTTGAAGGGCCGGTCGCTCAGGTCTCATCCGGATAGGTACGCTGATCAGCGGATTTATTAAGATTTCGTAGAGCTACTTCCGAGTAGCAAGAATTGGTTCTAAGTTTGGGGACGCCCCGCACCATTGCCCGCTCCAGGAGGAACCCCCGTGATCAAGATCCTCTTAGCAGCGATCATCGGCGTCGCCGTGGCGGCCCTCGTGGCGACAGTCACCACGGTCTCCCTCACCGGTGCCACCGCGACCCCGGTCAACCAACCGCTCTACAACTACGGCGACCGGTAACCAGAGCCGCCATGCCGCCCTCTCCGCGAGGGGACGAGGGGACGAGCCGACCACCACTGCTTGAGATCGTCATTCCCGCGTACAACGAGGAACGACGACTTCCCGGGGGGCTCCTGCAGCTGTGCGCGAAGCTTGCCCGCATGCCGTTCCCGACTGCCGTCATCGTCGTAGACAACAACAGCACCGACCGTACGGCCGAGATCGTCGAGACCTGGCCGCACGGCCCCGTGCCCGTCCGGCTCGTCCGCTGCGACATCCCAGGGAAGGGAGCCGCCGTACGCGCCGGGCTGCTCGCCACCAGCGCGCCGTTCACCGGCTTCTGCGATGCCGACATGGCCACCGACCTCGACGCCGTTGACGTGGCCTTCGGGCTGCTGCTGTCCGGCGAGCGGGTGGTGATCGGCTCCAGGGGCCACCGGGGCTCCCTGGTGGAGAACCGGCACAGCAAGATCCGCGAGCTCGGCGCCTTCGGGTTCCGCGCGCTCGCTGGCGTGCTCGTGCCCGGAGTGAGCGACACCCAGTGCGGCTTCAAGTTCTTCGACGGCGTCCTGGCCCGCGAGGCCGCCAGCGTGCTGCGCACGCCCGGCTTCGCCTTCGACGTCGAGCTGCTCGCGCGCTGCGTCGAGGACGGCTCGGAGGTCCAGGAGATCCCTGTGCGCTGGCACGACGTGCCGGGCTCGCGCTTCTCTCCCGCCAGGCACACCTTCGGCATCGTGCTGGAGCTCGGGCGGATCTGGCTCCGGCTGCGCGCCCAGCCGCGCGCCGCCGCGCACCCGGCCTGGGAGCCGCCGCTCGACCCCGTCGGATATCCGTGAAGATCGCCGTCGTCAACTGGCGTGACCCCTGGCATCCCCAGGCGGGCGGCGCCGAGACGTACGCCTGGGAGCTGGCGCGCCGCTTCGCGCGCTCCGGCCACGAGGTGTGCTTCGTCACCGCCCGGGCGCCGGGGCAGAGCGGCAAGGACACCGTCCAGGATGTGCGGATCGTGCGGATGGGCGGTGTCTTCACCGTCTATCCGATGGTCCTCTGCTGGCTGCTGGCCCGGCGTGGCCGGTTCGACGTGGTGCTCGACTGCCAGAACGGGATCCCGTTCTTCACCCCCTGGGTGGTGCGGCGGGGCACCAGGGTGTTCTGCGTCATGCATCACGTGCACGACCGGCAGTTCGGGGTGCACATGCCGGGGTGGCTGGCGGCGTTCGGGCGCTTCCTGGAAGGGCCGGTGGCCCGGTGGAGCTACCGGCGGCACGAGAGCGTGGCCGTATCGCCGTCCACCGTGCAGGCCATGCGGGAGCGGCTCGGATGGCGCGGGACGGTGCACATCGTGCCGAACGGGGTGAGCGTCGCTCAGCCCGGAGAGGTCGTGCGAAGCCCGGCGCCGCGGCTCGTCTGCGTGGGCAGGCTCGTCGCGCACAAGCGGGTCGACCTGCTGCTCGACGCCGTGGAGTCGCTCAGGGAGCGCTGGCCCGAGCTGCGCGTGGACGTCGTCGGCAGGGGGCCGGAGGAGCCGCGGCTGCGGGCCCGGCTGCCCGAGGGCGTCACGCTGCACGGCTACCTGTCCGAGGAGGACAAGGCCCGGCTGGTGGGCCAGGCGTGGCTGCACGTGAGCGCCTCGCAGGGGGAGGGCTGGGGGCTGAGCGTGCTGGAGTCGGCCGCCCTCGGCGTCCCGACCGTGGCGTACGACGTGGACGGGCTGCGCGACGCGGTACGGCCCGGCGAGACGGGCTGGCTGCTGCCCGAGGGGACGGACCTGGCCAAGGGCATAGCCGCGGCACTCGACGAGCTGGACCACACTTATACCGTGAAATGTCGGGAATGGGCGGACCGTTTCTCCTGGGACCGCAGCGCGGACCGTTTCACCGCGCTGATGCTCGGCCATGACGTCGAGCCCGGCTGGGAGGCGCGGTGACCCGCCGGCCACCGTTGGATCGGCTGGTGGCGGGCCGCACGGCGACCCAGCCGGCGACCGACCGGCTGGTCGCGGGCCGCCCGGGCACCGGCCGCCCCAAGATCGTCCCGCCTGCCTCGCCCGCCCCGCCCGCGCAGGACGCGCAGGACGCGCCCGCCACCGGACGGGTGGACGGCGCGGGGCCGGCGAGCGGCCGGACGACCGGGCAGGCGATGGGGGAGCGGGCGCGGCAGCGCTTCTGGCTGCTGATCTGCTGCCTCGGCTTCGGCGTGCTGGCGTTCACCACGAAGCCGGGTCACCTCATCTCCGACACCAAGATGGACCTCGCGCTCAACCCGGTCGGCTGGCTGGAGCGCGCCGCCCACCTGTGGGACCTGCAGCACTTCGGCCAGCTCCAGAACCAGGTTGCCGGCTACATCTTCCCGATGGGCCCGTTCTTCGCGCTGGGCGACCTGGCGGGCGTCGCGCCGTGGGTGACGCAGCGGCTCTGGCTGACGCTGCTCATGTGCGTGGCCTTCCTCGGGGTCGAGCGGCTGGGCCGGCAGCTCGGCATCGGCACCCCCGGCACCAGGATCGTGGCCGCGCTCGCGTACGCGCTGGCGCCGCGGACGCTGTCCATCCTGGGCGAGATCTCGATCGAGTGGCTGCCCGCCGCGATGCTGCCGTGGATCCTCATCCCGCTGCTCACGGCCTCGGAGACGGGCCAGCGGGCGCGGGCGGCCATCAGGTCGGCGCTGGCCGTGGCGCTGTGCGGCGGCGTGAACGCGGTCGCCGTGCTGGCCGTGCTCGTCGCTCCGGTCCTCTACATCCTCACGAGGCCGCGCCCGGTGCCGCGCTGGCGCATGTTCGGCTGGTGGGCGGCCGCGGTCTCGGCCGCGACCCTGTTCTGGTGGCTGCCGCTGCTGCTGGTCGGCCGCTACGCGTTCTCGTTCCTGCCGTACACCGAGACCGCCGAGACCACCACGCAGGTCACCTCGCTCACGAACGTCCTGCGCGGCGCCTCCGACTGGGTGCGCTACCTGCCGCTCAGCGGCGTCTTCGAGCAGCCGCCCGGCTACACGATTGCCACCTCCGCGGCCATGGTCGTGGTCACCGGCCTCCTGGCCGCGCTCGGTCTGGCCGGGCTGGCCCGCCGCGACCTGCCCGCCAAGGGCTTCCTGGTGCTGCTGTTCCTGGTGGGCGTGACCGCGCTGGTGGCGGGGCACATGAGCGCGCTGGAGCCGATCGTGGCCGAGCCGGTGCGCTGGCTGCTCGACGGCCCGCTCGCGCCGCTGCGCAACCTGCGCAAGTTCGACCCCCTCGTACGCCTCGCGCTCGCCTTCGGGCTGGCCCACCTGCTCGTCAGGGCCAGGATGCCGCTGCGCACGATCTCGGTCGTGGCCTTCGCCGCGCTGGTGCTGCCGGTCTTCAACCAGGGCCTGGCGGCGCCCGGCGACTTCGAGGAGGTGCCCGCGCACTGGCGGGAGGCGGCCGCCTGGCTCGACGAGAACGCCGGCGACGACGGCGTGCTGATCGTCCCCGGCGCCAAGTTCGGCGAGTACGTCTGGGGCCGCCCCCTGGACGAGCCCATGCAGGCCCTGTCCAGCGCCCGCTGGACCACCAGGCAGATCACGCCCCCGGGCTCCGTGGGCCTGACCAGGCTGCTGGACGCCATCGACCAGCGGCTCACCGCCGGACACGGCTCGCCGGGGCTGACCGCCGTGCTGCGCCGCCTGGGCGTGCGCTACCTGCTCGTCAGGAACGACCTGATCAGGCAGAACCTCCAGGGCGCCTGGCCCGCCCGGATCTTCGAGGCGCTGCGCGAGTCGCCCGGCATCAAGCGGACCCGCTCGTTCGGCGAGCCCGTCGGCGACAAGGAGACCGACGACGCGGTCAACTCGGTGGACGCGCCCTTCCCCGCGCTCGACCTGTACGAGGTGACGGGCAGCTCGGACCTGGTCTCCGTGCAGCCCGTGGCCGACGCGCTGAGCGTGCGCGGCGGCCCCGACTCCCTGCTCGCCATGGGCGACCTCGGCCTGCTGGGCGACGGCCCGGTCCTGGTCAACGGCGACGCCGGCACCCGCGAGACGCCGACCGTGGTCAGCGACGCGCTGCGGCTGCGCGAGCGCTCGTTCGGTGAGATCAGGTCGAACTGGTCGCCCACCCTCACGGCCGACAAGAAGCCCGACTTCGCCGGAGTCAGGGCGCTGGACCTGCTGGAGGACGGCTGGCTGGAGGACACCGCGACCGCCGAGTACCGCGGCATCGCCGGCATCAGCGCCTCCTCCTCGGTCGCCGATCCGTACGCGATCGCCGGGATCAGCACCACGGGCCGCAGCCCGTGGGCGGCCATGGACGGCAACGCGGGCACCGGCTGGGAGAGCGACGGCACCAAGGCCCCGCAGGGCGAGTGGCTGCGCGTGGACCTGCCGGGGCCGATGCGGATCCCGTACCTCCAGGTCATGTTCGCCCCCGATCTGCTGCTCGGCCAGGTGGTCGGGCGGGTGGCCGTGGAGACCGAGTCCGGCAGCCTGGAGCAGGACGTCCGGCGCACCACGGACCCGCAGCGGCTGCGCGTCCCCGACGGGCCGACGAGCTGGGTACGGATCAAGATCGTCAAGACCGGGTCCCCGGAGTGGAGCTACGGGCAGCGGGTCGGCATCGTCGAGCTGTCCATCCCCGGGGTCGTGGCGGCCCGTACGATCCGCCTGCCCGGCAAGGGCGGCGACGTGTTCGTCATGGACCGCGGGCTCGACGAGCGGCCCGCGTGCATGCGCAACCAGACCCGGTGGATCTGCAACGAGCTGGCGCTGGCCAAGCAGGGCGAGGAGACCGGGTTCGACCGGACGTTCAACGCCGGGTCCGGCGCGAGCGCGAACGTGCGGGGATCGGCCGTGCTGAGGGATGCCGAGCTGTCCGACCGGTTCACCCGCGTGAGCGCGGGTCTGACCAGCGTGACCGGCTCCTCCCAGCTCACCGAGGACGCGGTGGTCTCGCCCAGGTCGGCGTTCGACGGGGACCCGAGCACCACCTGGATCCCCAAGGCCGAGGACACCGAGCCCACGCTCACGCTCGCCTGGAGGGGCAAGAAGACGATCTCGCGGCTGCAGATCGGCCGTCCCGGAGGCGACAAACAGCCGCTCGACGTGATCGTGACCGGCGACGGCGGCGTCGTCAGGGCGGGCCGGGCCGACGAGCGGGGCCTGCTCACGTTCAGGGCCATGTCCACCTCCAGGCTCAAGATCCGCTTCGCGCCCTTCTCCAAGCGGCTGCAGGTGACCGAGCTGGTGGTCCCGGGCCTCGACCCGGTGGGGCGGCCCGCCGACATCCCGCTCAGGCTGGGGTGCGGGCTCGGGCCCACCATCCAGGTGAACGGGCAGACGATCCGCACCAAGGTCGCCGGCACCCACGCCGACCTGCTCGAACAGCGGCCCGTCCAGATACTCGGCTGCTCGAAGGCGGAGGTCGCCGAGGGCGACAACCGGGTGCGGGTCGCGGGCTGGGAGCCGTTCGCGGTGGAGAACCTCGTGATCGGCACGCTCCCCGACAAGCCGCGCGGCGTGGAGGGCGCGGTGGTGCAGAGCGTCTGGACGCCGTCGGAGCGCGAGCTCAAGGTGAGCGCGCCCAAGGACTCCTTCCTCGTCGTCAACGAGAACTACAACGCCGGCTGGCGGGCGCAGATCGCCGGGAAGACCCTCAAACCCGTGCGGATCGATGGCTGGAAGCAGGGCTGGGAGCTGCCCGCGGGCACGTCGGGGACCGCCCGGCTGGAGTACGTGCCGGACCGCGCCTACTGGTTCGCGCTCGTCGGCGGACTGGCCGGGATCGCGCTGATCGTCCTGATCGCCCTCGTGCTGCGCGGACCGCGGCCCGAGCACGTGCGCGAGACCGCCCCCGCCTGGGCCGCGCGCCCGAGGCGCTGGCGCGCGCCCTACGCGGTCGTGGTGGGCCTCGCCTTCGGCGGCTGGGTCGCGGGCTGGCAGGGCATGGTCGCGGTGCTGGGCGCCGTCCTGGTGACCCTCCTGCTGCGCGCCAGACGGCGGCCCGCGCACTGGGCGGCCGCCGTCGCGTTCGGCGGCGCCACGGCGTCCCTCGCGGCGGCCATGGTGCTCAGGAGCCACGGGGTGGACGTGACGCTGTTGCTGGATCAGGTGCCGCAACTGGCCGCGTGCGCGGCCATGGGCGTGCTGTTCGGGCAGCTCGTCACGGAGCCGGCGCGACCGGCGCGGGAGCAGGAGCGCCCGGCGGCCGAGCAGGTGCTGACCGGCGTGCGCTGAGCCTGAGCGCGGGCGACTCCACCAGGTGGTAGCTGCCCACGCTCAGCAGCGTGGTCACCACGAACGACACCACCGCCACGCTGGGGAAGTCGGCGGAGAACGGCTGGGCGCCGGTGAGCTTGAGCTGCAACGTGATCACCGGAGCGTGCCACAGGAAGAAGCTGTAGGACACGCGGCCCAGATAGGCGGCCACCGGATTGCCGATCACGCGGTGCCTGAGCGAGTCGGGCCTGGACGCCAGCGCGAACGGCGCCACCAGCAGCACCGCCACCGCGGCCTCCAGGCTCACCCGCCAGAGCGACTGCGACAGGGTGGGCAGCGTCAGCGAGCGCGGCCCGGCCAGGCCCGTGCTCAGCACCGCGTACAGCAGCAGGGCCAGCACCAGGAGCTGCGGCGCCAGCGAGTCGATCACCCTGCTGTGCCCGATCCAGACCGACAGCACCGCCATCGCCATGCCGCAGGCGAAGAACACCAGGTGGTACGGCAGCCACAGCGCTATCTGCGGCTGCTCGAACGTCCGCGCGACGACCACTGCGGCCACCGAGATCGCCGGCAGCACCGCGATCCCGGCCAGCAGCCTGACCGGCCTGTTCGCGCCCGCCCGGGCCCACTTGTGCAGCGCCCACGCCATCAGCGGCAGCAGCACGTAGAACGACATCTCGATGGGCAGCGTCCACATCTGGTAGAGCCCGTCCGGCGTGGGATCGCCAGGGAAGTAGTTCTGCACCAGCAGCAGCCACTTCACCCAGCCGGTCCAGTCGAAGGAGCTCCACGCCCACAGCGCCAGCCCGGTCACGAGCCAGTAGACGGGCATGACGCGCAGCAAACGGCGCCACAGGTAACGCGCGGGGCGGGGACGTGGCGTATCCTCGATCACCGCGCGTGCCCACGGGCGGTACAACAGCAGGCCCGACAGGAGGAAGAAGATTGGCACGGCGATGCCGAGCCGGCTCATCATCCAGGCGTACATGCCCTCGCGGTACATGACGCCCGTGTTGCTGCCGACGTGCAGCAGCCAGACCCCGAGAGCGGCGATCGCGCGGATGCCGTCGAGGGCGGCGTCCCTGCTCCTCATCCCTGCCTCCACGCTGCTGCTCACCCGAGGGTCTCCCGGGCTGTATTCCTGGGCGAAACCACGATAGAACTTGTTTCTATCGATTTGGTTGCGGTGGTAAGGCCGCCAGTGACGCGCATCACCCCCTGTCATACTTTGTTGCTCGACGCTCACACGAGACGACAACACGTTCTACTAATGCGGAGGCCTCGATGGGTCGTATCTCCACGCTCGTCCTCATCGGGTTCGGCGCTTTCTTCATAGCGTTGGCGCCGCTGCTGAAATTCTGGGCGGCCGAGCAGATCATCTCGGCGCCCGCGGACCAGTTCGGCATCTCCCGGCTGGAGGCCAAGGGCGCCCAGTACTTCTCGCTGCAGGACCTGAAGGTCCTCACCGGTGACCTGGACATCATCGTCACCACGCGCGGGGACGTGAAGGAGGCCAACTCCGACCGGGTGGTCTGGGACGAGGCCACGGTCGTCAACGACGTGACGAACTCCCGCCCGCAGATCGACATCTCCGAGCGGCGCAGCGCCTTCAACCGCTACACCGGCGCGGGCGTGAACTGCTGCGGGACCAGCATCGAGAAGGCCCCGGTCACGCTTGAGGGGCAGATCTACAAGTTCCCGTTCGGCGTGGAGAAGAAGACGTACAAGGTGTTCAACGCCACGGCGGGCAAGGCGTTCGACGCCACGTTCGTCCGCGAGGACAACGTCAACGGCCTGCCCGTCTACGTCTTCGAGCAGAACGTCCCGCCGACCAAGACCGAGACCCGCACCGCGCCCGCCAACGTGCTCGGCATCACCGGCACCACCGGCGACGTGCAGGTGGACCGCTGGTACGACGGCAAGACGACGTTCTGGGTCGAGCCGGTCACCGGCGCCCCGGTCCGCCAGGAGCTGCAGCGGCACGAGGTACTGAAGACGCAGGACGGCGTCGAGCGCACCGCGGCCTTCATCGCCACCGCGAAGATGACCGAGCAGACCGTGAACGACCTGGTCAAGAACGCCGAGGACGGCAAGAGCACCGTCAACCTGCTGCGCAACATCATCCCGCTGGTGCTGCTGATCCTGGGCGTCGTCCTGGTGGTGGCCGGCGTCCTGCTGGGGCGTGGCCGCCGCACCGAGTGACCTGTCGAGATTCCAGGGGCCCGCATTTGCGTCGCGGGCCCTTTCTCATTGCGTCTCAACGCCGAACTAGAACACGTTATCGTCCTAGGTTACTCACCGGTACCGACGAAAGGTTCTAGTCTAGAACGCGTTGCAGTTTGTTGATGGGCGGACGTATTGTCGGGCCATGCGGACACGTGTCACGGACATGTTCGGAATCGAGCTCCCGATCTTCGCCTTCAGCCACTGCCGGGATGTGGTCGCCGCCGTCAGCCGGGCGGGTGGCATGGGGGTCCTCGGGGCGCTCTACTTCACGCCAGAAGAGCTCGAGATGGAGCTCAAGTGGATCGACGACCACGTGGACGGCAAGCCGTACGGGGTGGACGTCGTCATGCCGGCCTCGTACGAGGGCGCGGACTTCGCGCCCGAGGAGCTCGTCGGCCGCCTGCAGTCGATGATCCCGGACGGGCACCGCGCCTTCGTCGAGGACCTGCTCGCCAAGCACGGCGTGCCGCCGCTGTCCTCGGACGCGGATCACGGCCGGGTGCTGCTCGGCTGGACGGACGCCACGGCCAGGCCGCAGGTGGAGGTGGCCCTGCGCCATCCCATCGCGCTGCTCGCCAACGCGCTGGGCCCGCCGCCCGCCGACGTCGTGGACCTCGCCCACGCCCACGGAGTCAAGGTGGCCGCGCTCGCCTCCACCCCCCGCCACGCGCTCAAGCAGGTGGAGGTCGGGGTGGATGTGGTCGTCGCCCAGGGCACCGAGGCCGGCGGCCACACCGGCGAGATCTCCACCATGGTGCTGATCCCGCAGGTGGTGGACGCCGTGGACGTGCCCGTGCTGGCCGCGGGCGGGATCGGCAACGGCCGTCAGATGGCGGCGGGGATGGCGCTCGGCGCGGAAGGCGTCTGGACGGGCTCCCTGTGGCTCACGGTCGAGGAGGCCGACACCCCGGAGATGGCCAAGCGCCGCATCCTGGAGGCCACCTCCAGGGACACCGTGCGCTCGCGGAGCTGGACGGGCAAGCCCGCCCGCCTGCTCAGGAACGAGTGGACGGAGGCGTGGGAGTCCGCGGAGTCGCCGGGGACGCTGCCGATGCCGATGCAGTTCATGCTGGTGTCGGACGCGCTGCGGCGGATCGGGCGGTCCGACGTCTCGGAGCTGGCCACGTTCCCGGCCGGGCAGATCATCGGCATCACCAACCAGGTCCGCTCGACCAAGGACGTGGTCTTCGGGCTGCTGGAGGAGTACGCCGAGGCCCTCGAACGGCTGGACCGCATCACCGCCGACTGACCTCCCGGCGGGCGGGGCCGCCCGCCGGGGTCCAGCGTGCTTCAGTGGGCCTGGTAGGTCGGAGGGCGCTTCTCGCGGAAGGCCCTGGTGCCTTCCTTGGCGTCCTCCGAGCCGATCACCGGCCACCCGAGGTCGTCCGAGACCTTGAGCGCCTCGGGCTCCGGCAGGCCGAGGGTGTCGCGGTAGGTGCGCAGGATGGCCTGCACCGCCAGCGGCCCCGACGCGGCCACGTCCGCCGCCAGCTCGCGGGCCACCGCCAGCGCCTGGCCGTCCGGGACCACCCGGTTGACCAGCCCCATCGACAGCGCCTCCGCCGCCGTGATCGGGCGGCCGGTGAGCAGCAGGTCCATGGCGTGGCAGTACGGGATCTGCCTGGGCAGCCGGACGGCGCTGCCGCCCATGGGGAACAGCGCGCGCTTGGCCTCGAACAGGCCCAGCGTGGCCGACTCGGCCACCACCCGCAGGTCGGTGCCCACCAGCAGCTCCGTGCCGCCGGCCACCGCGTAGCCCTCGACCGCGCAGATGATCGGCTTGGTCGGCAGGTCCTCCCGCAACAGGCCCTTCCAGTGGAAGTTGGGGATCTGCGCGGCCCTCGCCTGGACCGCCGGGTCCGTCGACGGCTGGCCCATGGCCTTGAGGTCGGCGCCGGAGCAGAAGGTGCCCTCGGCGCCGGTGAGGATCGCGACCCGGATCCCGGGCTCGGCGGACGCGTACGCCCATGCCGAGGCCAGGCCGATCAGCATGTCCGAGGACAGCGCGTTGCGGGCCTCGGGCCGGTTCATGGTGACGGTCAGGACGTGGCCGTCGCGTTCGATCCGGCAGTGCGGCGTGCTGATCGGCAGGAGCTCCACGTATGCCTCCGAAGTCAGTTAATCAAGCGCTTGCTACGAACTTCGGCCCCAGGATACGCTCCCACCAACAAACAAGAACAGGTTCCTATTTTCTCTCTCTGCAAGACGAGCTGCCTCACGTGATTTGGCGAGGGAGTGCCGTCGTCTGGGAGGAGCGGCGGGAGCGCAGCGACCAGAGCGGGAGGAAGACGGCGGCGTGAGGCGACCGAGCCCGCCTTCACGGAGTGGAGGCCATGGGTGCGGCAGTGCCGTCGTCTGGAGGAGTGGCGGGAGCGGAGGGACCAGAGCGGGGGAAGACGGCGGCGTAGGGCGACCGAGCCCGCCGAACGAAGTTCGGCCATAGACAGGGAGATCAGATGGGGACGCTCGGTTTCTGGAGGCTGGCGCAGGCGGATCCCGAGTGGATCGCGGTCGTGGACCCCGACGGTACGCAGCACCGCGCCGGCGACCTGCTGGCCCGGTCGAACCGCCTCGTGCACGGGCTGCGCGAGCTGGGGCTCAAAGCCGGTGACGGCGTCTGCGGGCTGGCTCCGAACGGCGCCGACGGCCTGGTGCTCTACCTGGCCGCCCTTCAGGCCGGCTGGTACTACACCCCGGTCAACTGGCACCTCACCGGCCCCGAGATCGCCTACATCGTCTCCGACAGCGAGGCCCAGGCGTTCTTCGTCCATCCGCGCCACCTCAAGGAGGGAGCCATCGGCGCCGAGGCCATCGAGCCCGGCCGCCGCTTCCTGCTGGGGGACGACCCGGGCGACGGCACGGCGGCCGGGTTCCGCCCGGTGACGGAGCTGACCGACGGGCAGCCCGACAGCCTGCCCCCCGACCGCACCGCCGGCGCCACCATGCACTACACCTCCGGTACGACGGGCAAGCCCAAAGGCGTCAGACGCCAGCTGAACGGCCTGGACCCGGACGACGCCGCCGAGCTGATGACCTTCCTCCTCGGGCTGTTCGGCATCACCCCGGGCCGCCCCAACGCCCACCTCGTCACCTCCCCGAGCTACCACACGGCGGTGACCCAGTTCGGCGGCACGGCCCTGCACATGGGCCACACGCTCGTCTACATGGACAGATGGGACGCCGAGGAGATGCTGCGGCTCTGCGAGCGCCACCGCGTCACGAGCTCCCACATGGTCCCGACGCACTTCAAGCGCCTGCTCGCGCTGCCGGAGCAGACCCGCGCGCGCTACGACCTGTCCTCGCTCACGTGGATGATCCACGCCGCCGCCCCCTGCCCGGTCCCGGTGAAGTGGGCCATGTTCGAGTGGTGGGGCGACTGCGTGTACGAGTACTACGCGGCCACCGAGGGCGGCGGCACCCTGGCCACGCCGGAGGGCTGGAAGTCACACCCCGGCACGGTCGGCTCCGCCTGGCCGATCAGCGAGCTGCTGATAGCGGACGAGCAGGGCGAGCCCGTAGCGACAGGCACGCCAGGCACGATCTACATGAAGATGATGGGCGTCCCGTTCGAGTACAAGGGCGACCCCGCCAAGACCGCAGCGAACCGGCTCAAGGACTACTTCACCGTAGGGGACATCGGATATCTGGACGAGGACGGCTTCCTCTACCTCTGCGACCGCAAGGCCGACATGATCATCTCCGGAGGAGCGAACATCTACCCCGCCGAGATCGAGAACGAGCTCATGATCCACCCGAAGGTGGCGGACGTGGCCGTGTTCGGCATCCCGGACGAGGAGTGGGGCGAGCAGATCAAGGCCGTCGTCGAGCCCGCACCCGGGGCGCAGCCGGGCCCCGAGCTGGCGGCCGAGCTGCTCGCCTCGCTGGAGGGCCGCCTGGCCAAGATGAAGTGGCCCAAGACGGTCGACTTCATCGCCGAGATGCCCCGAGAGCCCAACGGCAAGCTGCTCAAGCGCAAACTCCGCGATCCGTACTGGGAGGGACACGACCGTGCCATCTGACCCGCTGGTAGCTCAGCACGTCCTGGAGTTCCCCGGCGGCTACACGCGCACCACGGGCCCGGTGATCGGCCGCTTCCTGAGCGAGTTACGCGGCCGGCGCATCGTCGGCGTGCGGACCGCCGAGGGCCGGGTGCTCGTGCCGCCCCTCGAGTACGACCCCGCGACCGGCGAGCCGGTGACCGGCGAGTACGTCGAGGTCGGCCCGGCCGGCACCGTCACGACGTGGGCCTATGTCCAGGAGCCGATCGACGGCCACCCGCTCGACCGTCCCTTCGCCTGGGCCACGATCCAGCTGGACGGCGCGGACACCGCCCTGGTGCACGCCGTGGACACGGACAATCCCAAGCTGCTGCGGGCAGGGCTGCGCGTCTGGCCGGTCTGGCGCGACCGGCCCACCGGCCACATCACCGACATCTCCCACTTCGCCCCCGAGGTCACGAAGATCGTCTCCACCGTGCGCGCCGAATACCGCCTCCAGGCGGGCGGCGCGCTGCGGGTCTTCCTCGGAGGCGTCGCGCGCGGCGTCTTCCTCGGCGGCCGGTGCGAGACCTGCGACAAGGTGTACGTGCCCTACCGCATGTCGTGCCCGGAATGCGGCAGCGCCATCGGGGACACCCTCGAACTGCCCGACACCGGGACGATCACCACGTTCGCCATCAACAACCTGCCCGACCCGCGCGCCCCCGAGGTGCCGTTCGTGTCGGCGTACATCCTGCTGGACGAGGCCGACATCCCCATGATCGCGCTGATCGGCGGCGTGCCCGCGCACGAGGTGCGCCAGGGCATGCGGGTCAAGGCGGTCTGGGTGCCGGAGAGCGAGCGCACGGCGTCCATGGCGAACATCCGCTGGTTCGCCCCCACCGGCGAGCCAGACGTGGAGCTGTCATGAGAGACGTGGCGATCGTCGCGTTCGCGCAGACGCGGCACACCGATCACGACACCGGGCTGACCGAGCCCGAGCTGATCCTGCCGGTGATCAACGAGGTCAAGGAGCGCACCGGGCTCAAGCGCTTCGGCTTCACCTGCTCGGGGAGCTGCGACTACCTGGCGGGCGCGCCCTTCTCGTTCGTCTCCGCCCTGGACGCGCTGGCCGCCTGGCCGCCCATCTCGGAGAGCCACGTGGAGATGGACGGCGCCTGGGCGCTCTACGAGGCCTGGGTACGCCTCCAGCACGGCGACATCGACTCGGCCCTGGTCTACGGCTTCGGCAAGTCGTCGCTGGGCGACCTGAACAAGATCATGACGCTCCAGCTCGATCCGTACTACCTGGCCCCGCTCGGCCTCGACCAGCTCTCCTACGCCGCGCTCCAGGCCAGCGCGGTAGGCGCGGACCGGAAGGAGCTCGACGAGATCGTCCGGCGCAGCCGGGCCGACGGGCGAAGCAACCCGTACGCGCTCGACCTGCCCGACCCGGACGGCGCGGACTTCGCCGTGCAACCCCTGCTGAAGACGGACGTGCCGCCCATCACGGACGGCGCGGCCGCCATCGTGCTGGCGGCCGGAGACCTGGCCGGGCGGCTGACGCCGAATCCCGCCTATATCAGGGGCATCGCGCACCGCATCGAGCCCCACTACCTGGGCATGCGGGACCTCGCCCGCTCGGCCTCCGCGGCCGACGCCGCACGTGCCGCGGGGGTCGGCAAGGGTCCGGTCGAGGTCGCCGAGCTGCACGCCCAGTTCCCGCACGAGGAGATCATCCTGCGCGAGGCGCTGGAGCTGCGCGGCGACACGGTGATCAACCCCTCGGGCGGCCCGCTGGCCGCCAACCCCGTCATGGCCACCGGCCTCATCCGCATCGGCGAGGCGGCGCGGCGCATCTACGACGGCGCCGCGGCCCGGACGGTCGCGCACGCCGCCGGAGGCCCCTGCCTGCAGCACAACCTCGTCACAGTCCTGGAGGCTTGAGATGGGCAACCGGTGTGCGGTCATCGGCGTCGGCCAGACGTACTACACGACCAAGCGCAGGGACGTGTCGATCGCCGGGCTGGTCCGCGAGGCGGCGCTGCGGGCGCTGGAGGACGCGGGGCTCACGTTCAAGGACATCGACGCCGTGGTCGTCGGCAAGGCACCGGACCTGTTCGAGGGCGTGATGATGCCGGAGGCGTACCTGGCCGACGCGCTCGGCGCGGCGGGCAAGCCGATGATGCGCGTGCACACCGCGGGCAGCGTCGGCGGCTCCACGGCGCTGGTCGGCGCCAGCCTCATCCAGGGCGGGGTGCACGAGCGGGTGCTGGTGGTGGCGTTCGAGAAGCAGTCGGAGTCCAACGCCACCTGGGCGCTGTCCACGCACCTGCCGTTCAGCGCGTCGCTGGTGGTGGGCGCGGGCGGCTACTTCGCGCCGCACATCCGCGAGTACATGCGCAGGTCGGGCGCGCCCGGACATATCGGCTCGCTGGTGGCGGTCAAGGACCGGCAGAACGCGCTCAAGAACCCCTACGCGCACCTCAAGATCCCCGGCATCGACCAGCGGATGGTGGAGTCCACGCCGATGCTGTGGGAGCCGATCCGCTACCTGGAGACCTGCCCGTCCAGCGACGGCGCGTGCGCGATGGTCCTGTCGTCGGAGTCCGCGGTCACCGGCACCCCCGCCTGGGTGCACGGGACCGCCATGCGCTCGGAGCCGATCTTCCGCGCCGGGCGCGACGCGGTCAGCCCGCTGGCGGGCAAGGACTGCGCGGCCGACGTCTACCGCCAGGCCGGGATCGCCGACCCGAGGCGGCAGATCGACGTGGCCGAGGTGTACGTGCCGTTCTCCTGGTACGAGCCGATGTGGCTGGAGAACCTGGGGTTCGCGGCAGAAGGGGAGGGATGGAAGCTCACCGAGTCCGGCGCCACGGCGCTCGACGGTGACATCCCGTGGAACGCCTCGGGCGGCGTGCTGTCGAGCAACCCGATCGGGGCCTCCGGATTGATCAGGTTCGCCGAGGCCGCGCTCCAGGTGCGCGGGATGGCGGGCGAGCACCAGGTGGACGGCGCCCGTACGGCGCTCGGCCACGCCTATGGCGGGGGAGCCCAGTTCTTCGCGATGTGGATCGTCGGACGGGAGAAACTCTGATGGAGTTCAACCACGCTGACTTGTTCGAAGGGCTCGCGGACGCGATCGGGGACAGGACGGCCATGGTGTGCGGCGACGAGCGCCGCACCTACGCCGAGCTGGACGTCGAGTCGAACCGGCTCGCCCACTACCTCATGGACCTCGGGGTGCAGCCGGGACAGCACGTCGGGCTGCACCTCTACAACGGTGTCGAGTACGTCGTGGGCCTGCTCGCCGCGCTGAAGATCAGAGCGGTGCCGATCAACGTCAACTACCGCTACGTCGAGGCCGAGCTGCTCTACCTGTACCAGGACTCCGACATCAGAGCCCTGGTCTACGACGTGGAGTTCGACGCGCGGGTGGCCGCCGTCGTGCACCAGGCGCCGCTGCTGGACCATCTGGTCTCGGTGGGCGGGGCGTCGTCGATCGCGTCGGCGGTGCCGTACGAGACGGCCCTTGAGCGGGGCAAGCCCGAACGCGGCTTCCCGCCGCGCTCGGGACAGGACGTGTACATCATCTACACCGGCGGCACCACCGGCATGCCGAAGGGCGCGATGTGGCACGTCGAGGACCTGTTCATGGGCTTCGGCGGCGGCAACCCCTACGGCGAGCCGCGCGCCACCCCGCAGGAGGTCATCGACGAGGCGGTCAAGGCCGGCCCCATGGTCATGATGGCCGCGCCGCCGCTGATGCACGGCGCGGCGCAGATGGCCACGTTCATCACCTGGTGGATGGGCGCGACCATCGTGTACGTGCGCAAGTTCGACGCCGCGGAGGTGTGGCGGACGGTCGAGCGCGAGCGCGTCTTCACCATGAACATCACCGGCGACGCCATGGCCAGGCCCCTGGCCGATGCGCTGGAGGGCGGCGGCTACGACGTCTCCTCGCTCTTCGTGGTCAGCTCGACCGGCGCGATCCTGTCCGGCGCGGTCCGCGACCGCCTCCAGGAGCTGCTGCCCAACGTGATGATCCTCGACAACTTCGGCTCCACGGAGTCCGGCTACACCGCATCGGGCGTGGCCGGCTCCTCGCCGGAGAAGGGCCTGCGCTACCAGCCGAACTCCGTGGTCAATCTGGCAGTGCTGGACGAGCAGGGCCGCCCCGTGACGCCCGGCTCCGGCCAGATGGGGACGGTCGCGAGGTCGGGGCGGGTCGCGTTCGGCTACTACAACGACCCGGAGAAGACCGCCCGCACGTTCGTCACCGACGAGGGCGGCACCCGCTGGCTGCTGACCGGCGACCTCGCGACCGTGGACGCCGACGGGACCGTGAACGTGTTCGGCAGAGGCTCGCAGTGCATCAACACCGGTGGGGAGAAGGTCTTCCCCGAGGAGGTCGAGGCGGTGCTCAAGGGGCATCCCTCGGTGTTCGACGCGGTGGTGACCGGGGTGCCCGACGACCGGTGGGGGAGCCGGGTGGCGGCCGTGGTGGAGCCGCGCGAGGGCGTCGAGGTCACGGCCGAGGAACTGGACGCGCACTGCCGGAGGCTGCTGTCGGGGTACAAGGTGCCTCGTTCGTACGCGTTCGTGGCGGAGATGGTGCGCTCGCCCGCGGGCAAGGCCGACTACCGCTGGGCCCGCGAAACGGTGGAGTCGAGCGACTCCTAGGGGCTAGAGGACGCCGGGCGGCCCGCTGACGGCTCAGCGGGTCGTGAGGCGCCGGAGCTCGTCCTCGACGGCCCTGCGCTCCTCGCTCGCCCCGGCCTTCTCCAGCAGCCGCAGCCGGCCGTGCAGCACGTCGCGGAGCAGCGCGCCGAGCTCGTCGCCCTGCTCCGTGCCCGCGCCGTCCTGCCTGCCCGCTCCGACGAGGTCCCGCAGCAGCCCGGCGGAGACCCGCAGCGCGGCGTCGGCGGCGTCGTCCCGGCCCAGCTCCTGCTGGCAGAAGCCGAGCCGGGCGTGCGCCACGGCCCTGGACAGCTCGTCCCGCGTCACCTGCGTGCCGCGATGGAAGACGAGCCCGGCCTCCAGCCCCCGGCCCGCCTCCATGAGCGCGTCGCCCAGCATGAGCATCGCCCTGGACAGCAGCCCGCCGAGCAGCGGGTCACCGTCCGGCGCGAACCGCTCCAGCGCCGCCACCGCCTCCCGCAGCGGCTGGACGGCCTCCGCCGCCAGGTCCCGCATCCTGAGCGCGGCGGCCAGCGTGAGGCAGGCGCCGGCCCGGCTGGTGTGCAGGGCGTGCGTGTTCATGCCCGTGGTCAGCAGCTCGTCGTAGATCGCGATCGCCTCCCGCGCCCTGGCCTCGGCCTCCGTGCCGCCGTCCAGCCGCAGCAGGGGCAGCAGCTCGGAGCTCTGCGCCAGCGAGTCAGCCAGGATCGCCCGGTACGTGAGATCGCCCGGCGACCGCCTGGCCACCGGGATCAGGCCCTCGACCAGCGCGTTCGCGGAGTCCAGCGCGCCCAGCATCATGTGGCACCTGGCCAGCCGCTGGGTGGCCAGCGCGTGCTTGAGCGTGCCCCGCGGGTGCCCGTCCGCCGCGATCCCGGCGTACTCGGCGGCCTCCGCCGCCCGCCCGGCCGCCAGGAGATCGTCGGCGATCATCGCGGCGGTCTCGGCCGCCGCCGGCGGGTCGGGCAGCCGGCTGAACAGGCCGAACGCCTCCACGAGATGCGCCAGCGCCTCCTGCTTCCGGCCGAACGCCCGCAGCACCCGCCCGCGCACCTGGATCGCCTGGGCCCGTACGTCCGGCAGCTCCCGTCCCGTCTCCTCCTCGGCCCGGTCGAGCTCGGCCAGCGACCAGGTGATCGCCTCCAGGGCGGCCTGCGGGCGGTCGAGCATGGCCAGGCTGGAGCCGAGCCGGGCGTAGGTGACGGCGGCGGTCGCGGGGTCGTCCAGCTCGTCGCACAGATCGGCGGCCCGCTCGCAGTGGGCCAGGGCCTCGACGGGACGGCCGTGTTCGAGCAGCTTGACGGCGTACCGGTTGAGGGTGGCGGCCAGCGGCCCGGCGTCGTCCGGCTCCCGGCCGAGCAGGTCGACGGCCCGCTCCAGCACGGCCAGGCCGTCGTCGGGCCGCTCGGCTGCCGCGAGGGTGCCGGCGGGCCGCTCCGTCGTGTTCGCGGCGGACTGCTCCGTCGTGTTCATGGGGTCGTGATCGAGCCGGGTTTGCGCCGTCAGCGTTGTCAGGGCCGTCAGCGTCGTCAGGGTCGCCAGTGCCGCCAGGGCCCGGCCGAGGTCGCGCCGGTAGGAGCCCGAGCCCGAGACGGCGGCGAGCCCTTCGTACACCCGGACGGTCAGCTCGGCGGCCAGGACCGCGCTCTCGCCGTCACCCGCCCGCTCCGCGGCGGCGGCGAACCGCGCCAGGCACCGGCCGTACTCGTCGTGCACCTCGGGATGCCCGCTCGGCGGCGCCCCCTGCTCCAGCGCCTGCCCGAACCCGCCGAGCGAGGGCAGCAGCAGCCGCCCGGCGTCCTCCGCGCCGGCCAGCTCGCCGAGAAACCGGGAGAGCTCCTCGATGAGGGAACGGAGCACGTCCGGCCCGGGCAGCGGCCGCATTTCGAGGATCCGGGCGTGCAGGCCGATCCCGGCCGCGGGTCCCTCCTCCGCCACCCGCATCCTGGCCAGCCGGATCAGCGCCATCGAATGGACGTCGATGAGATCGGGCGGCGGGGGGCCGTGCCGCACCAGGAGCGCCGTGCCCTCGGCCAGTCTCGTCGCGGCCAGGTCCCTGCCACGCGACCCGCCACCGTCGCTGTGCGGCTCGGCGTTGTCGTGCAGCTCGGCCAGGCACAGGCCGCTGAGCTCCAGGCAGGTGGCGGTGAGCAGGTCGTCCCGGGCGCTCGGCGCGGCCGGCAGGAGGTCGAGCGCCTGGGTGACCGCTTGGAGCGCGCCTGGCACGTCCCCTCTGGTGAAGCGGATCCCGGCCTGGAGCCGCAGCGCCCCGGCGAGCGCCCGCGGCGATTCGAGCCGCTCTCCCACCAGCCCCGTGTACAGCTCGACCAGCCGACCGGCGGCGGCCTCCGCGTCGGACGGGGAGGCGGTGCGGGACAGCGCGACGGTCTCCAGGATCCGCAGCTCGCCCAGCTCGGTGCGGAACGCGAGGTTCGTGCTGATCTGCGGCTCGTAGGACTCGATGGCGGTGCTCAGGTGCGGCAGAGCCTCCCCGTCGCGGCCGAGCGCGACCAGCGTCCGCCCGAGCGCCGCCGCGACCATGCCCTCGGCGATCGCGTGCAACCGCTCCGGTACGGAGTGCCGCTGGAGCAGCTCGGCGGCCTGCGTCGCCAGCACGAACCCGTCCCCCGCCCGCCCCGAGTCCGCCCACGCGCGGGCGAGCACGGTCTGGGCGGACAGGCAGGCGTGGATCTCCTCCGGCTCCGGCGTGCCCGTGCTCTCGACGGCCTTCCTGTGCTCGGCCAGCAACTCCTCGGCTCTGGCGACGGCCTGTTCGGATCGGGCGGCGACCAGTGCCAGCAGCCAGGGCGGCTCCTGCCCGCGCTCGGCGGCCGACGCCGCGCGCAACCGGCCCAGTCCGGCTCGCACCTCGGACCGTTCGCGCAGGTAGGCGCCGTCCGCCGCGTCCAGCACGTCGTACAGCTCGGCGGCGAGCTCCAGTTGCGCCACGCCGTCGGCGGTCCGGCCCAGCTCGGCCAGGCACAGGCCGAGCAGCCGCCTGGCCCTCGCCTGCGTCGCCGTGTCGCCGTCCGCCGCCACGCACCCGGCCTCCTGGAGCGGGCCGAGCGCCTCCTCCGGCCGGTCGTCGACCAGCAGCAGCTCGCCCTGGTGGAGCAGCTGTCCGGCCAGCTCGGGGCGGTGCTCGTCGGGCTCCAGCGTGACCAGGGCCCGCAGGTGCCGTACGGCCTCCGCGGCGGAGCGTACGGCGGCGTCCAGGTCGTCCAGCCGGTCGTGCAGCCTGGCCAGCAGGGCGGCGGCTTCGGCCAGCATGTGCCGCAAGCCGGGCTCCTCGCCGGCCAGGCCGCGCAGCCGGACGACGGCTTCGGTCGCGGGGACGAGCGCCTCGCGCGGCCGGTCGTGCGCTTCCAGCCAGGCGGCGAGCTGGTGCAGGCGGTGGGCCACGTCCCGGCTCGTGGAGGCCGCGGCCCTGACGGCGCCCGCGACGCCGACCGCCAGGCAGGCGGCCAGCTCGGGCAGCGCCGCCGCGTCCGCCTCCTCGAAC
>NZ_VCKX01000160.1 GCF_005889725.1 Nonomuraea zeae | reverse complement strand
CCCCCGACCTCCCCGACGCTCTCGACCTCGTTGGTGTCCTCGATGTCCCCGGCGTCCCCGGCGGCGCGGGCCGGGGTCATGACGTCGAGGGCGGCGTCGAGGGCGGCGTGCAGGAGCTGGCAGGCCGGATAGGGCTTGACGGTGATCCGGGTGACCTCCCAGACCTCGCCGAGATCCTCTGAGGGCCGCAGCCCCGGCCGGCCGAGCAGTGCGCCGTACAGGCCGTGCTCGCCTTCCAGCACGGTGTCCGGCCCCGTCGCGCCCGCCCTGGCCAGGCGCGCCGCCAGGATGCCCGCGTGAGCGGCCAGCCCGGGATGCAGCCGCTTGGTGTCGGCCCCGGTGCTCAGGAACTCCAGGAGCCCACCGGCCTGACTGCCCGCGATGCCGAGCGCGTGGACCGCCTGTCGCGGGCGCAGTCCGTACAGCCTGGCGGCGACAAGGGCGGCGGCGAGTACCCCGCACACGGAGGTGGCGTGCAGTCCGCGCGTGTGGAAGCCGTGTGGCGCCGCGGCTCCGAGCCGGCAGATCACCTCGTAACCGATCAGCGCCGCGACCAGGACCTCGGCGCCGGACGCCCCGGTCTCCTCTCCCACCGCGAACGCCACCGGCAGCACCGGCGCGGTCGCGTGCACGAGCCCGCCCGCGTGCGTGTCGTCGAAGTCGAGCGCGTGCACCAGGGCTCCGTTGGCCAGGGCCGCGGCGGGGGCGCCGACCCGGTCGCGGGTCCCGATGACCGTGGCCTGCGGCGGGCCGCCCAGCTCCAGCGCGACCGCGACCGCGGGCGACCCGTGTGGCGGCTCGGCGACCGCGCAGCCGAACCCGTCGGTCAGGTGCCGGATCGCGGCCTGCCTGGCCCGCTCGGGCACCGCGTCCAGGCGCAGCCCGAGCGCCCAGTCGGCGAGCCCGGCCGCGGCCGTCATGACCCGTCCCCGAGCGCTCCGGCCCTCGTGGCCGTCTCCCGAAGGCTCCGGCCCTCGTGGGCGAGACCGCGCATGGTGTCCCCCCGGGCGTTCCCGCCGTCATCGTGTCCCCCGGGCGTTCCCGCCGTCATCGTGTCCCCCCGAGCGCCCAGGCCGTCATAAGGTCTCCCCGAAGGCGCCGCCGGCGGCCAGCTCTTCGACGCGTTCCGCCGGGTAGCCGAGCAGCCCGCGCAGGATCTCCTCGCCGTCCTCTCCCCGCCGGGGAGCCCGGCGGTGGGCGACGGGCTCCTGCCCCACCCGTACCGGCGAGGCGAGCTGCTTGAGCGGGCCGTAGCGGGGATGCGAGGTCTCCACCACCAGCCCCCGCGCGGCGGTGTGCGGCTCCGCGAGCGCCTGGCCCACGTCGTTGATCGGCCCACAGGGGATGCCCGCGGCGCGCAGCTCGGCGAGCCACCAGGACACCTCCCTGGTACGGACGATCGCGGCCAGCCGGGGCAGCAGGGTGTCCGCGTTCAGGCGTCGGTCGGCGAAGGTGGCGTAACGCGGATCGCCGGCGAACCCCGCGCCCGGCGACTCGCGATCGAGGATCAGGGCCAGCCGCTGCCAGAACTTCTCCTTGGCGCAGCCCACGACCAGCCACCCGTCGGCGGCCTCGACGTTCTGGAACGGCACCAGCGAGGGATGGGCGGAGTCGGCCGTGCGCACAGGGGTGAAGGAGGTGTTGAGCGCCCAGGTCCCCACGTAGGTGAGCATGCCGACGGCCGTGTCGTACAGCGACAGGTCGCAGTCCATGCCGGCCCCGTCCCTGCGCGCGGCGTGCACGCCCGCCAGCAGGGCGATCGCGGCGACGAGACCGCCGGAGTAGTCGACCAGGGACAGCCCCGACTTGGCCGGCGGGCCGGACGGCTCCCCGGTGAGGTGCATCCAGCCGGCCAGCCCCTGCAGGATGTAGTCGTAGCCGGGCTCGGCGGTGCGCGGCCCGGTCATCCCGAAGCCGGACAGCGAGCAGCAGACGATCCGCGGGTTGAGGTGCTTGAGGTCGTCGTAGCACAGGCGCATCTTGGCCGGGACGTCGCCGCGCAGGTTGGAGTAGACGGCGTCGCCGTGCCGTACGAGGTCGTCGAAGACCTCCCTGCCCGCGGGGACGGACAGGTCCAGCGAGATGGACTTCTTGTTGCGGTTGAAGGTCTCGAAGAACAGCGAATCCTCTTCATCCGCATAAGGGGGTACATATCGTCCGACGTCGCCGCCCACCCGAGGGTCCTCGATCTTGATGATCTCGGCGCCGAGGTCGGCCAGGTGCACGCTGCCGAACGGTCCGGCCCCGTACTGCTCCAGGCTGACGACTCTGACGTCCTCCAGTGGTCTCATAACGTTCCGATCAGCTCGATGATGCGGGCCTGGTTCCGGCGGATCTCTTCCGGCGCGTTGCCGTACACGGCCGGGGTGAGCTTGACGGTGTCGGCCAGCCCCTCGTAGCGGGCCAGCCGCTCGGCCACCTGGTCCGGCGTCCCCGCCAGCACCAGCGGGTCGATCATGCGGTCGGGCACGACCACCGGCTCCCCCGCCCGGAAGGCGGCGACCGCGGCGGCGTGCTCGGCGGCGAGGTCGTGGAAGGCGAAGAAGTCCTTGTACGTGGCGACGCCGGCGTAGAAGCCCAGCACCCCGGCCGCCCGGCGGCGAGCCTGGGCCGGGTCGGGATCGATCGAGCAGCACGCGGAGACGACCACGTCGAGCTCGGCCCGCTCGCGCCCGTCGAGCCCGGCCGACAGGTTCGGCAGCACCTGCTCGCGCAGGTAGGCGGGCGAGGACAGCTCGTGCGACAGCCACCCGTCGGCGATGCGCCCGGCGAGCCTGGTCATCTGCGGCCCGACGGCGGCCAGGTAGACGGGGATCCGGGTGCGGACCGGCTCGTGCGGGCGGCGCAGGCCGCGGGCGTCGAGCCGCTGGACGGAGCCGTCGTACGCCAGCGGCCCGCCCGCCACGACCGCCCGGATCACCTCGACGGTCTCGCGCAGCCGGGCGAGTGGCCGGTTCCAGGGGACGTTGTGCCAGTTCTCGTTGAGCCTGCGCGTGCCCGCGCCCAGGCCGAGGATGAACCGGCCGCCGGTCAGCTCGTCGAGGTCGAGCGCTTCGAGCGCGGTCACCATCGGGCTGCGGGTGAACGCGAGCGCGACGGCGGTGCCGACGCCCGCGCGCGTCACCGCTCCGGCCACGGCGGCGGCGCTGACGGTGGCGCTGCGGTGCAGCTCGGGCACCCAGATCACCTCGGCGCCCGCCTCCTCGGCCTTGCGGGCGGCGGCGGTCAGCTCCTCCAGGCTCTCGCCCCAGGGGCCGTAGGTGATCCTCATGGCGTCCGCGGCCCCTCGGCGGCCGGGGCGCTCAGCCGTTCGAGCACCGCGTGCTCCTCCCACACCTCGCCGTACTTGGCCTGGATGTCGTAGAGGCTCGCCGCGTGCGGGGCGGGCGAGCGGTCGCCCACCGCCTGCCGCACCACGATCGGGACGAACCCGTGCTGGACGGCGTCCACGGCGCTGGCCCGCACGCAGCCGCTCGTGGAGACCCCGGTGATGACCAGCGTGTCCACCCGCAGGGCCGTGAGCGTGGAGGCGAGCGTGGTGCCGAAGAACGCGCTGGCGTACTGCTTGACGATGACGATCTCGTTCGCCGCGGGCGTCACCTCGGGCATGACCTCGCCGAGCGGGCCGTTCAGGTGGCGCAGCGGGGGCGCCTTGCGGTAGAACAGGCCGCCGTCGATGCCGTCGCGGCTGTGCGACACGCGAGTGTGGATCACCGGGACGCCCGCCGTGCGCGCCGCCGCCAGGACGCGTGCGGCGGCCAGCAGGCAGTCCCGCGAGCCGACGTAGAGGTCGGCGCCGGGCTCGAAGTACGCCCGCATCAGGTCGACGAGGATCAGCGCCGGCCGCTCGCCGAAGGGCAGGACGCCGTTGTAGGGGTCCACTCAGCCGACCCCCTTGTCCTTCAGGGCGGGCAGCTCCTGGGCCGTCAGGCCGGGCAGCCCGCCGCGACAGCGGAGGTCGTCCAGGGGGAGCACGCTCATATCCGCTCCTCAGGGGTGCAGGCAGGAGCCCGACGGCTCGCCGACGATCTTTCCTTCGTGGAAGGCGACCTGGCCGCCGACGACCGTGGTCACCGGCCAGCCCGTCACAGCGACCCCCTCGAACGGGCAGTGGTCCTGCCCCGACAGCAGCAGGTCCGTGGTGACGGTCCTGGTCAGCGCCGGGTCGAGGATGGTCAGGTCGGCGTCGAAGCCGACCGCCAGGCTGCCCTTGCGTCCCCACAGGTTGTAGGCGCGGGCGGGGTTGGCCGAGGCGACCTCGGCGATCCTGGTGAGCGGCAGGCCGCGGCGCAGGTGCCCTTCGGAGAACAGCACGGGATAGAGCAGCGCCGTGCCGCCGAAGCCGGGGCGCGCGGGCCACAGCTCGTCGCCCTTGTGCTCCTCCATGCAGCAGGCGTGGTCGGAGGCCACCCAGTCGATCCGCCCGTCGGCCACTCCCGCCCACAGCGCCTCGTTGTGCTCGCGGGTGCGGATCGGCGGGTTGACCTTGCCGCCGAGGCCGCCGCGCGCGTCCAGGTCGTCGTGGTCGAGGCACAGATGGTGCAGGGTGGTCTCGCGCCGTGCGGGGGTCTTGGCGGCGGCCTCCAGCGCCTCGGCGCTGGACAGGTGGAGCAGGTTGATGTTGACGCCGGTGTGGGCGGCGAGCACGGCCGCCTCGGCGATGGCGACCTGCTCGGTCAGCGGCGGCCTGGCCTCGCTGTAGGCGCGCAGGTTCTGCGGGGCGCCGCCGCCGCGGACGCGGTCGATGAAGACCCGCATCAGCTCCGACTGCTCGCAGTGCAGGCTGAGCGAGAGCCGCCGGTCCGGGTACGCGCGCTGCACCTCGGCCAGCTTCTCCATGATCAGGAAGAGGTGTCCCAGGTCGTACTCGTCGCCCATGGTGAACGCCTGGGCGTCGCGGCTGTTGGCGGCCAGGTCGAAGCCCTTGTAGAACATGTAGTACTTGTAGGAGGTGACCCCGTGCTCGGCGACCAGCCGCGGGATCTCCTCGACCTGGCCGGTCGTCATCGGCGCCAGGTGAAACCCGTAGTGGGTCCAGGCCCGCCCGGCGACCGCCGCCAGCACCTCGGGGAAGATCGTCGAGTACGGCCCCGTCTTGTTGAGATAGTGCTGCCCGGTCCGGAAATAGGACAGCACGGTCGTCGCGCCGCCCACCAGCGACGAGCGGGTCTCCTCGCCGGCGTCCACCTCCAGCTCCCGGTAGATCCCTAAATGGAAGTGGGCGTCGACCGCTCCCGGCAGCACCACCTTGCCGGTCGCGTCGATCACCTCCGCGGCGTCGCCGAGGTCCTCACCGATCGCGGCGATCCGGCCGCCTCGCACGGCGAGGTCCGCGCGGATCTCGCCGTGGTACGGGAGAACGAGGATGCCGTCCTTGACGAGCAGGTCGTATCGCGCCATGGTGCGGCTGTCACCCCTTTCCTGACGTCAGATGGCCCATCCGGGCCGAGAGCCTGCCGGTGGTCTCGAGCAGCGCCGCGGCGCAGCGCTTCTCCTCGCCGCGGAAGCGCTCCAGCGGCCCGCACACGCTGATCACCCCCGCCGGGCGTCCGTGGTGATCCAGGACCGGCGCCGCGACGGAGGCCGAGCCCGGCTGGCGCTCGGCCTGGGATCGGGCGAACCCGCGACGGCGGATCGCCGCGAGGTCCTTGCGCAGGACGTCCTCCTCGACGGGGGTGCGCTCGGTCAGCCGCGTCAGCGGCTGGGTGCCGAAGTAGGCGTCGATCTCCTCCTCGGCCAGGAACGCCAGGAACGCCCTCGACGAGGCGCCCGCGTGCAGCGGATAGGGCACGCCGAGGGTCACGGACATGATCACCTCGCGGCTGGGCGTCGCCTGGTCGACGTAGACCCGCGAGAAGCCGGTGCGGATGGACAGGGTCGCGGTCTCGGACAGGGCCGTGGACAGGGCGACCAGCTCCGGCGCCGCGAGGCGGCGCAGGTCGAGCCGGTCCAGGTAGGCGAGCCCGAGCCGCATGGCGGTCAGCCCGAGCGAGTATCGCCGGGTCTGCTCGTCCAGGTCGATCAGGCCGCGCAGCCGGAGCGAGGCCAGGATCCGGTGCACCGCCGCCTTCGACAGCTCCAGCCGCTCGGCGATCTCGGTGATGCCGAGGGTACGCGCGCCCGGCTCGGCGAACAGCACGAGCACGTCGGCCGCGCGCTCGACGGTCGCGACGGTCTGGCTGGCGCCGTCCGCGCCACGGCGGCGCGGCCGCTCGGCGTTGGTCATCGGCATGAGGCGGTCCTTGCGGCGTGCATGCTCATCGGCCCCGGGATGAGGCCCGGGGATGAGGGCCAGGGGATGAGGGCCAGGGGAAGCCCGGCACGCGTCCACGACAGATCACTTCGGCGGCCTTCCTGCCGATCGACTCCTGTCGTACAGTGTGGAACAGCTTTCCTCGTATTGGAACACCCTGAAGGATGTCGTCTGGTGGACGCCCCCTGGGAGGCGCTGGCCGGCGCCAGCGTGTTCGACCTGGCCCAGCCGATGCGCACCGGCATGCCGCAGTCGCCCAACCACGCGCCGTTCCGCATGCTGCTGGAGCGGCGTCATGGCGACATGGTCCGCTCCGACGGCGGCTCGGCGGCCAACGAGGTCATCGTCACCGGCGGCCACGTGGGCACCCATGTCGACGCGCTCGCCCATGTCTCGCAGGACGGGCTGCTGCACGGCGGGCTGGCGGCGGCCGGGGTGCAGAGCCACCAGGGCTTCACCGCTCTGGGCATCGACACGTTCACCCCGTACGTGGGCCGCGCCGTGCTCCTCGACGTGGCCGCCGCGCACGGCGTGGCGACGCTGCCGCCGGGCTACGAGATCACTCCTGGCGACCTGGACCGGGCGGCGCGGGGGCTGGACATCCGGGCCGGCGAGGCCCTGCTGGTCGGCACCGGCTGGTCACGGCACTGGGCGGACCCCGGCCTGTTCACCGGCCAGTCCCTGGGCGTCCCCGGTCCGGGCGCGGCGGCCGGGCGCTGGCTGGCCGAGCGGCGGCCGCGCCTGGTGGGAGCCGAGAGCATCGCCTTCGAGCACATCGCCCCCGGCCGCGGTCACGCCACGTTGCCCGTGCACCGGATCCTCCTCGTCGAGGCGGGGATCAACATCGTCGAGACCATGCGCCTGTCGGACCTCCTGGACGCCGGCCACCGGGAGTTCCTGCTCATCGTGAACCCGCTGCCGCTGGCCGGCGCGACCGGCGCCCCGGTCAGGCCGCTCGCCGTGGTCTGAGGACCGTCCGCCGGTGACGCGTCAGGCGTCGATCCTCAGGAGCTTGCCGAGCAGCGTGCCCAGCTGGGCGCGTTCCTCCGGCGTGAGAGACCGGAAGGTGTCGTCGAGAAAGGCCGGGATCGACGCCTGAGCCTCGGCCAGGCGCTGCCGGCCCGAGTCGGTGAGGGTGACGGCGTAGGAGCGGCGGTCGCGGGGATTGCGCTCCCTGCGTACGCGACCGGCCTGCTCCAGGTCGTCACAGACGCTGACCATGACGCTGCGGTCGATGCGCAGCTCCTCGCTGAGCGTCTGCTGGGAGCAGGGGCCGACGGCGTCGAGCATCTGGAGCACGAGTTGCTGCCCCACCCCGAGGCCCTCTTCCGCGGCGTGCGTGTCCGCGGCGCGCGCCACGGCGGCCGAGGCGCGGCACAGCGCGATGTCCAGCCGCTCGGCGGCCAGCTGCGGAAAATACGTCGGCCGCACGCGATCGCCGGTCCTGGTCGTGGTCGCCATCGATCTCCTCTTCGCTGAGCCGCCAGCCTACCGCACAATCGTTTCCACACCGATCGTTTGACAGCAGATGATTTGCAGCCATACGGTCCAATCCGTCTGCCAGCAAATTGTTTGTACTCAGATGGAGTGGACGTGTCCCGAACCGACGGCCGCAAACAGGCGGCCCTGGTGTTGTTGTGCGCAGCGGTGTTCCTGGACTCGATGGACCTGTCGCTGATGGGCGTGGCCCTGCCCGCCATCGGGCGCGACCTGTCGCTGCCGGAGAGCGTCCTGCAGTGGCTGATGTCCGGCTACGCGGTCGCCTACGGCGGGTTCCTGCTGCTCGGCGGCCGGATCGCCGACCTGTTCGGCCGGCGCCGCGTGTTCCTGGCGTCGCTCGCGGTCTTCGCGGCGGCGAGCCTGGCCGGCGGGCTGCTCTCGGAGGGCTGGCCGCTGGTCGTCACCAGAGTGGTCAAGGGGCTGGCGGCGGCGCTGACCGCGCCCGCGGCGCTGTCGCTCATCACCACCACCTTCGCCGAGGGGCCGCGGCGCAACCGGGCGCTGGGGGTCTACTCGCTGGCCGGGGCGACCGGCTACACCGCCGGGCTGATCGCCTCCGGCCTGCTCACCGAGATCAGCTGGCGGCTGGTGTTCTTCCTTCCGGTCCCCGTCGCCCTGCTCGTGCTGGCCACGGCGCCGCTGGTGCTGCCGCGCGGCGCCCGGCCGCCCGGGGCGCGCGAGGGCTTCGACGCCGCCGGCGCGGTCGCGGTCACCGGCGGGGTGCTGCTGCTGGTGTTCGCACTGACGGAACGGAACTGGCCGGCCGGTCTCATGGCCGTGCTCCTGCTCGGCGCCTTCGTGGTCATCGAGCGACGGCGATCCGCGCCGCTCGTCCCGCTGGAGGTGTTCAGGTCCGCCACGGTGAGCGCCGCCAACCTCGCGGCGCTGGCCTGGGCGTGCGCGACCATCGGCTGGCAGTTCGTCGCCGTCCTGTACCTGCAGCAGGTGCTCGGCTACAGCCCGCTGGCCACCGGACTCGGGATCGTCCCCATGGGCCTGGCCATCGTCGTCGCCGCCAACCTGGCCGGCCGGCTGATCAGCCGATGGGGGCTGGGCCGCGTCGCCGCCGCCGGGATGCTGGTCCAGGGGGCGGGGATCCTGCTGTTCCTGAGGGCCGGGGCCACCGGCGACTATCTCACGGTGCTGCTGCCCGCGCTGGTCGTCCACGGCATCGGCAACGGGCTGTCCTTCCCCAGCCTCAACATCGCCGCCGTCGGCGGCCTGCCGGACGAGCGGCAGGGCCTGGCCTCGGGACTGATCACCTCCTCGGTCCAGATCGGCGCCGGGATCGGCGTCGCGGCGCTGGCCGCCGTCATGACCCTGGGCGGGTCCGTGCTGGCCGGATACCGGATCGCCTTCCTCACCGCGGGCGGCTTCTCCCTGCTGGGCGCCCTCATCGCGTACGCCGGCCTGCGCGCCCCCCGGCCCGTCCCCACCATCGCCCGGCAAGGAGCCACCTCATGACGCTGAACCTCACCCCTGACGAGCTGCTCAGCACCACCCGCGCGGTGCGCAGGCGCCTGGACCTCACCCGCCCGGTGCCCCGCGAGCTGATCGAGGAGTGCGTGGACCTGGCCGTGCAGGCGCCGACCGGGCGCAACCGGCAGCGCTGGCACTTCCTCGTCGTCACCGAGCCGGCGCAGCGGCGGGCCGTGGCCGACCTCTTCCTGCGCGCCCTGCCACTGGCCATCGGCCAGCCGCTGACCGAGCGCGACGTGTGGCGCATGAACTACCACGCCGGCTCCACCGACCGGGTCTTCGACGGGCTGCGCCACCTGGCCGACAACATCCACCGGGTACCCGCGTTCGTCATCCCCGGCGTGGAGGGACGCACCGATCACGCGCCGGTGGCCGTGCAGGCGGGCGCGTGGGGGTCGATCCTGCCGGCGGTGTGGAGCTTCATGCTGGCCGCGCGGGCACGCGGGCTGGGCACGGTGTGGACCACCGCGCAGGGGCCGCTCGAACGCGAGCTGTCCGAGGTCCTGGGGGTGCCGTACGACGAGGTCATGCTGGCGGCCTTCATCCCGCTGGCCTTCACCCTCGGCACCGGCTTCAAGCCGGCTCCCCGGATCCCGCGTGCGGAGGTCCTGCACTGGGAGCGGTGGTGACGTCCTGATCCCGTGAGGGGCCCGGCACGTCGGGCCCCATGGCCCGTACGACGTCGGCCACCTCCTCCACCACGGCCCGCGTGGGCCGCTGGCATACCAGCCACGTGGTCATCGCGGCCTGCGGCAGCCCTTCGACGGCCCGCCAGCTCCAGCCGGGCAGCCGCAGCGCGGCGGTGTGCGAGGTGACCAGCGCGGCGTCGCACCCGCTCGCCCGCGCGCACGGCAGCACGTGCTCGGTGAACTGGGCGAACTGCCAGTACGGCCGGACCCCGGCGGCCAGCACGGCCGCGGTGACGCTCTCGCGGGAGGGCTCACGTTCGCGAGCGTGCGCGAGCACCCGCAGGCCGTGCAGGTCGCCGACCCGGAACCGGGGCTCCCCGGCCAGCGGATGGCCGGGCGCCAGCGCGATGCCGAGAACCTCCTCGCGCACCGGCCACGAGGCGTGGTGGCCGGCCGGCTCCCGGTGGACCAGGCACAGATCGAGCCTGCCCTCGTGCAGCAGGCGAAGCTGCTCGTAGCTCGTGGCCTCCACGTAGTTCAGCTCGGCGTGCGGCAGCGCCTCGCCCACCGCCTCGACGATGGCCGACAGCCACGAGCCGGGCGTCGCGGGAGGCACCCCGAGCGAGACCAGCTGCCGCGCCCGCGCCGCCTCCGAGACGATCTCCTGGGTGGCCGCGGCCAGGCCCAGGAGCTGCCGGGCGTGCTGCAGCAGCGCCTCCCCGCTCGGCGTGAGCCGCACGCCCCGGGAGGTGCGGTCGAACAGCCGCTGGCCGAGCCGCCGTTCGAGCTCCATGATCTGCCGGCTCAGCGACGGCTGCGAGACCAGCAGGCGCTGCGCGGCCTGGTAGAACGAGCCCTCCTCCGCCACCGCGGCGAAGTAGCGCAGGTGCCGAAGTTCCACGGCCTCTCCTCACCCGAGCGCTCGGCTATGCCCACAGAACATAGCAAAGGTGCCTAGAAGGACTTGGACTGCGAGGTACGCCCGGCTCTGTACTGGTGTGGACCGACATCACTGATGGTGACGGGACACGGTGAGCAGCTCGACATGCTGCGTACTTCGAGGAGAAAGATGAGGCTTGGCGTGTGTTCGGCGTGCCTGCCGGAGCTGACGCCGCAGCAGGCGATCGAGGCGACGGCCGCGGCGGGGTATGCCGGAATCGAATGGCGGGTCTCCGCCGAGACCGGCTCGCCGGGCCCGGCGGACTTCCTGTCGAACAACCGCTGCACCCTGCGCCCGGACAGGACCGCCGTCCGCCGGGCGCGGGAGCTGTGCGACGGCGCCGGCCTGGCCGTCGCCGGCCTGAACGGCTACCTCGCGGCCGGCGACCTGCCGGGGGTCGAGCACCTGATGAGCCTGGCGGCCGAGGCCGGGGCGCCACGGGTGCGCCTGTGGGCCCCGCGCCTGGCCGGCGGCGGCTTCCACCGGGCGCTCGGCCAGGCGATCGAGTTCTTCGACCAGGTCGCGGAGCTGGCCGGCCGCTTCGGCGTCCAGGCGCTGCTGGAGATGCACCAGCGCACGATCTGCCCGAGCACGGCGCTGGCCGTGCGGGTCGTCGGGCATCTGCCCCCGCACCTGGTGGGCGTCATCTACGACCCCGGCAACGGCGTGCTGGAGGGGTCGGAGGATCCCCGGATGGCCCTGGAGATCCTCGGCGAGCACCTGGCCCACGTGCACATCAAGAACGTCGCCTTCGAACGCCCCCAGGACGGCGGCCCGTGGCGGCCTCGCTGGATGCCGATGCACGACGGCGTGCTCGACGTGCCCGCGATCCTGCGGCTGCTGGAGCAGACCGGCTACCGCGGGTGGGTGTCGGTGGAGGACTTCAGCACCGGCCGGCCGCCACGCGAGTCCCTCGCCGCCAACGCCGCCTACCTGCGCGGCCACGCCACGTTCGAGCCGGTGGCAGGAGTGCGGCGATGAGCGCGAGAGGGGCGATCGTCACCGGAGGAGCGGGCGTCCTCGGCACGGCCATCGCCGCCCAGCTGGCCGCCGACGGGTACGAGGTGACGCTGTTCGACATCGACGAGCAGGCCGTCGCCGGCGCGGCGGACCGGCTGTCGGCGGGCGGCCGGACGGTCCGGGCCCGCCGGGTGGACGTGAGCGACGCCGAGGACGTCCGCGACGGGATCGCGCGCGTGGTGGAGGCGGGCGGGCGCCTGGACTGCCTGGTGAACAACGCCGCCGTCAACCTCCGCCGCCCCCTGGCCGGTCAGACTCCCGGCGACTGGGACAGGATGATGGCGGTGAACGTACGCGGGCCGATGCTGCTGGCCCAGGCGATGCGGCCCTGGTGGCAGCGCCACGGCTGGGGCCGGGTGATCAGCCTGGGCTCCCGCACCTGGCTCGGCGGCGGCCCCACGGGCTACGTCACCTCCAAGGCGGCCGTCGTCGGCCTGACCAGGACGCTCGCCGTCGAGCTCGGCCCGCTCGGCGTCACCGTCAACGCCGTGGCGCCCAGCGTGGTGGAGACCCCCTTGACCAGGTCGGGGCGTACCGATGAGGAGTTCGCGGAGTTCACCGGCCACCACCGGGCGATGACGCCGCTCGGCCGGCTCGCCCGGCCGCAGGACGTGGCCGACGCCGTGGCCTTCCTCGCCGGCGACCGGGCCGCCTTCATCACCGGCGAAGTCCTGCACGTGTGCGGCGGCGCCCAGCTCGCGCCCCCGGCCTGACGATCGATCTGCGAAGAGAGCCTCCCGTGCCCTATCTCGAACGTCTCGGCGTGCGCCTGTTCTACGCCGACTACTCCCCCGCGCCCGGCGCCCGTTCGCCGCTCGACGTGCTCCTCGTGCACGGAATGTGGGGCGCGGCGGAAGGATGGATCTACCAGATCCCCGCCCTGCGCGCCCGTCACCGCACCGTGGCGGTGGACCTGCGCGGTCACGGACGCTCCGGCAGCCCCCCGGGGGGCTACGACGTCGGCGACCACGCCGAGGATCTGGCGGCCCTGATCCGCCACGCCGGGCTGGCGCCGGCGGTGGTGCTCGCCCACTCGATGGGCTGCTCGGTGGCCTCCGTCCTGGCCGCCCGCCACCCCGATCTCGTCCGCGCCCTGGTGATGATCGACCCCGACTACGCCGGCGACGCCGGGGACCGGGAGTGGATGGCCCGGGTGGCGGACGACCTGGAGGGTCCGGACGCCGACGAGATCGCCCAGGGCCTGATCAGCGACCGCTTCCACGTGCCGGCCACTCCCGGGCACCTGCGTGCCTGGCACCTGCTGGAGGTCCTGGCCCGGCCGGCCTGGGTCAGGGCCCGGACTTTCCGGCACAGCGCCTTCGGCCCGAACAGCGTGCGCTTCCGTCCCCAGGCCGAGCCCGTCCTGCGCCGGCGCCGCCAGCCGGTGCTGGCCTTCCACCGGCACGCGGCGCGGGCCCAGGTGGAGCGGATGTGCCTGTCCCACGACTACAGCCAGGTGGTGCTGCGCCCCCACGCGGGCCACTTCATCCATCAAGAGCTGCCCGACGACGTCAACGACTCCCTCATGCGCTGGCTGTCCGGTCTCCCCCGATAGCCGACCGCACCCCCCGGAAAGGAAGCAAGCAGCAGTGACAGTCAACGAGAACCTGGCGCACGACGCCGCAATCCCCCGATCCGCGCCCGGCGGGGCGGCCCGCGCCTGGGGCGTCACGGCCGTGCTCGTCCTCTCCGCGGTGGTGGTGTTCCTGGACAAGGCCCTGCTGGGCCTGGTCGCCAAGCCGATGAGCGCCGAACTGGGCATGTCCGCCGCCGGTTTCGGCAGTCTGGGCAGCGCCTCCTATCTCCTGTTCGGCGCGACCTGCATCGCCGTCAGCTTCGCCGCGCAGCGGATCTCCCCGCGATGGGTGCTGCTGGTCTGCGGCCTGCTGTGGGCCGCCGGCCAGGTGCCCGCCGTCGTCGCCGCCACCGGCGGCATGCTGTACGCCAGCCGGATCCTCGTCGGAGCCGCGGAAGGACCGGCCAACCCCCTGTCCATGACCGTGCTGTACTCGTGGTTCCCCAACGAGCGGCGCGGCCTGCCGCAGGCGCTCTACACCGCGGGCGCCGCCATCGCGAAGATCGCCATGGCGCCCCTCCTGACGTTGATCATCATCGGGTTCGGCTGGCGGGCCGGCTTCCTCACCGTGGGAGCGCTCGCGCTCGGCTGGTCGCTGCTGTGGCTGGCCACCGGGCGGCTCGGCCCGTACGGAGCCGCGTCCGGCCGCGCCGGCCGGTCGCGGCCCGGCCAGGCGGACCGCGTCCCCTGGCGGCGCGCGCTGCTCAACCGCACCTTCATCGGCTGCTTCATCGCCTACTTCGCCCAGAACGCGCTCGCCGCCATCGTCTTCACCTGGCTGCCCTCCTACTTCGAGAACGCGCTCGGCTTCTCGCCGGAAGTGGCCGGATCGCTGTTCGGGCTGCCCAGCGCGCTCGGCATCGTGGCGCTGGTCGCCACCGGCGCGGTCACCGACCGGCTGCTCCGCCGGGGCGTCTCCTCCAGGCGGGCGCGCGGCCTGCTCGGGGGCGCCTGCCTCGTCGGCGCCGGCATCCTGCTGACCTGCCTGCCGCTGATCCACACCCCGCTGCCCGCCATCGCGCTCCTGATGCTCGGCTACGGCATCTCGGTCACCGTCAACACCTTCGCCAACCCGGCCGTGGCCGAGCTCGTGCCCGCCGCCCAGCGGGCCGGCATCCTCGGGGTCTTCTCCGGGCTCAGCGTCAGCGCGGGGATCGCCAGCCCCGTCATCACCGGCTGGCTGCTGGATCGGGCCACCACCCCCGAAGCGGGCTACACCACCGCCTTCCTGCTCAGCGGCATCCTGCTCGTCGTGGCCGGGGCGCTGTTCGCGCTGCTGGTCGACCCCGAGCGCGACCGCCACGTCCCCGCCAGGAGTGACCATGTCCTTGCCTGAATCGCCGCACCACCTGCTGAACCTCACCCCGGACGAGCTGCTCGGCACCACCCGCGCGGTCCGCCGCAGGCTGGATGTCACCAGACCGGTCCCGCGCGAGGTGCTCCTCGACTGCGCCCGCCTGGCCCAGCAGGCGCCCACCGGCCGCAACCGGCAACGCTGGGACTTCGTCTTCGTCACCGACCCCGACCGGCGGCGCGCGCTGGCCGAGCTGTGGCGGCGCGGCCTGGACAGCCCCGCGGCCCCGAACTCCCACGACGGCCCCAGCCGCCACGACTTCACCCCGGGGACGGGCTGGCAGGCGATCGCCGACAGCCTGCGCCATCTCGTCGACATCCTGGACCAGGTGCCGGTCCTGCTGGTGCCGTGCATCCGGGTGGGGTCGCGGGCGGAGCTGGACGATCCGGCCACCCAGGCCGGCACCTGGGGCTCGGTGCTGCCCGCCGTGTGGAGCTTCATGCTGGCCGCGCGCAGCCGCGGGCTCGGCACCGTGTGGACCACCCCGCACCTGAGTTACGAACGCGAGGCAGCCACGCTGCTCGGCCTGCCGTACGAGACGACCGTCCAGTGCGCGCTGATCCCCGTCGCCTGGACGATCGGCACGCGGTTCAAGCCCGCCCGCCGCGTGCCGGTCACCGAGGTCGTCCACTGGGAGCACTGGTAGAGCCCGCCGAGGCGAGCCTGGGACACACCCGCGATCGCGCACCGGCCGGAGCTCATGCATTCTGCACGCCGGCCGGTGCACGGCGAACTACCTCCGCGGAGGCCCCTTCACCAGGATGGAGGCATGAGTTCAGACATCATCCCCTTCCGGATAGAGATCCCCCAGGCCGACCTGGACGACCTGCAGACGCGGCTCGACATCGCCCGCTTCACCGACGAGGTCTCCGATGCCTACGGCGTGAGCGTCGCGCGGGTCCGGCGGCTGGCCGAGTACTGGCGCGACGGCTACGACTGGCGGGCCTGGGAGAGCCGGCTCAACGTCCACCCGCAGTTCGTCACCGAGATCGACGGGCAGCGCATCCACTTCGTCCACGTGCGATCAGCCGATCCGGACGCGCTGCCGCTGATCCTCACCCACGGCTGGCCGGGCACGTTCGTGGAGTTCCTCGACGTCATCGAGCCGCTGTCGAAGGACTTCCACCTGGTCATCCCGTCACTGCCCGGGTTCGCCTTCTCCGGGCCGACCTCCGAGGGCGGCTGGGGCACCGTACGCACCGCCCGGGCCTGGGCGGAGCTGATGGCCCGCCTGGGGTACGAGCGCTACGGCGCGGTCGGCAACGACGGCGGTTCGATGGTGTCGCCGGAGATCGGCCGCACCGCCACGTCGAACGTGGTGGGCGTGCACGTCACGCAGATCTTCTCCTTCCCCTCCGGCGACCCCGCCGACTTCGTGGACATGACCGAGGAGGAGCAGGCCGCGATGGAGGTGCTCCAGCGGTTCTGGGAGGAGATGGGCGCCTTCAACACGCTGCACTCGCAGCAGCCGCAGACGCTGGCCCACGCGCTCGCCGACTCCCCGGTCGGCCTGCTGGGCTGGCAGATCCAGCTGTTCGACCTCGAGCTCGACGACGACTTCGTGCTCACCAACGTCGCGCTCTACTGGCTCACCGGCACCGCCGGCTCGGCGATCCGGTTCTACTACGAGGACGCCAAGGCCCCCGCGCCGCCGGCCGAGCCCACCACGACGCCGATCGGGCTCGCCTCGGCCAAGGGCGACTTCCAGTCCATCCGGCGCTTCGCCGAACGTGACCACAAGAACATCGTGCAGTGGCACATGTACGAGAGCGGCGGTCACTACGCGGCTCATCTGGCACCCGAGGTGTACGCGGGTGACGTCCGGGCGTTCTTCACCAGGCTGCTCCAGGACTAACGGGGCACCGCCGCGACCAGGGCGAACGTGCCGTCGCCCCGGTCGCCCGCGGTGAACGTGCCGCCCGCGGACCCGACCCTGGCCGCCAGGCCGGCCAGCCCGCCGCCGCCGGTCCCGGGCACGGCCCGCGTGACGCCATCGTTGGTGACGCGCAGCCGTACCTCGCCGCCGTCCGCCTCCACCGCGATCGTGCACTGCCGTGCGGCCGAGTGCCGGACGACGTTGGTGGCGGCCTCGCGCAGGACCGTGGCCAGCACCGGGCAGGGCTCCGCGTCGCCGGCCCGCACCCGGACCTCGACGCCGGCGGAGTCGAGCAGCGAGCGGGCGGACTCGATCTCCTCCCGCAGGCTGAGCCCGGCGCCGCCGGAGGTGATCGAGCGCACGTCGGCGAGCCCGCGCAGCGCCAGCGGGCGCACGTCCGCCAGCAGGGCGGCCGCCTTGCCCGGGTCGTCGCCGAGCGCGCGCAGGGCCAGCTCGGCCTTGAGCGTGATGGCCGACAGCGTGATGCCGAGCAGGTCGTGCACGTCCCTCGCCACCCGGAGGCGCTCGGTGACCACGGCGCTCCTGGTGATCTGCCTGCGCAGATCGCGCAGGTGCCGGGCCGCCTCGGGGAACCGGTTGAAGGCGAACACGCCGACGGCGACGCCGATCGCCGAGGCGACCTGGTAGAGCTCGTAGCCGCCCACGTCGGGGTAGAGCCGCAGCAGCAGCCCGGTGGCGACGGCGGCGGCCCCGACGATGGGCACCGACCAGCGGGCGGGCAGCCACAGCAGGGTGTTCGCCACGGCCAGGCTGAGCAGCGCCGACATGGTGCCGTCGCCGAGGTGGACGACGGCGGCGCCGATGAGGAGGATGTGCAGCGGGAGCGTCCAGCGCCAGGCCCGCGGCACCGACGCCCTGGGCACGCCGTGATACAGCTGGAACGCCACGGCCAGGAGCGCGGCCGCCCCGGCGACGGCCCAGTGGAGCGGGCTCGTGGCGGCGCCGTCCCCGACATTGGTGAGCGCGATGGCGGCGACGTTGACGGTCATCGCGGTGAGGGCCCACTGCGAGAGTCTCGTGGATTCGTCCGGCAGGTCGGTCCGGCCCTCGGGGAGCGGCTCGCGCGGGGCGGCGGCGACCGTTCTGGCCTCCGCGGCCGCCTCTCGGGAGATCTCCGCGATGCCGGTGAGCAGGCCGGGGGTGTGCGGGACCTGGCGGGAGGCGCGCAGGATGCCGACGAGCCGGTCGCCGATGGCTCTGCGCAGCTCGCCGGCCGCCCGCAGGCGCTCGTTCGCCGCCTCCATCCCGGCGAGCTGGCGGTTGGCCGTCTGGGTCTCGGTGAGCAGCACGGCCAGCCGTACCAGGGCGAACAGGGTCAGCCCCATGTTCATGTCGATGATCGTGAAGCTGGCCGTCGTGCCGAGGTCGGGGCCGTGCAGCACGGCCGCCACCGCGGTGTCGGCCAGCAGCACCGCGCCGAACAGCAGCCAGCCCGCCGGGCCCGCCACGCTCAGGGGCATGGCAGCGGCCAGCGGCCCGGCGATGGGCCCCCACAGCATGGGAAAGGCGAGGTAGGGGCCGAAGGTCGCGGCCCCGAGGACGGGAACGGCGCCCCTGCCGAGCCGGCCGCCCCTGGCCGCCAGCGCGAAGAGGGCGACGACGGCCAGGATGAGGCCCAGGCAGATCCCGAGGACGAGCGGGGAGGACTGCCCCCTCGCGTTCGCCATGGCGACGACGATCGTGAAGCGGGTCGGGACGAGAAGGGCGATGTAGCCGAGCACGAGAGCCCAGCCCGTGGACGGCCCGAGCAGCGCCTGTCCGTTTCCTCCCGCTATGGTCACCTGCGTTGTTTTACCACGCCTAGGATGCGAACTGTGATTCGTGTGCTCATAGCGGAGGATGTCCGGATACTCCGGGAGGCGCTGGCCACCCTGCTCGGCTACGAGGAGGACATGGAGATCGTGGCCGAGGTGAGCACAGGCGACGCCATCGTGCCCGCCGCTCTCGCCCACCGGCCGGACGTCGCCGTGCTCGACATCGACCTTCCCGTGCTCGACGGCCTGGCCGCCGCGGCCGAGCTGCACGAGCGGCTGCCGGGCTGCCGGGTGCTGATCCTCACCGCACTGGGCAGGCCGGGCAACCTGCGGCGCGGGGTCTCGGCGCACGTGTCCGGCTTCATGCTCAAGGACGCCCGCCCGCGGGACCTGGTGAACGCGATCCGCGAGATCGCGGCCGGCGGCCGGGTCATCGACCAGCACCTCGCCTACGCCGCGCTCGACATGCTGGCCAGCCCGCTCACCGAACGCGAGGCCGACGTCCTGCGCCTGACCGGCGCCGGCGCCGCGCCCCGGGGCATCGCCAAGGACCTGAACCTGAGCTACGGCACCGTGCGCAACTACCTGGCCTCCGCCGTGACCAAGCTGAACGCCCGCACCCGGTCGGACGCGGTCCGCATCGCCACCGAGGCGGGCTGGCTCTGACGTTTCCCCGGACGGCCGGGCCGAAAAGCCTTTGCCCGCGCTCCTCGCGCCCCAGCATGATCGAGTATGGCGACGACACGGGAGCTGCTCGCTTACTACGAGCAGGACAGAGAGCACGGCCGCCTTCGCGCGGGCCGCGGCCGGCTGGAGTTCTGGCGGACGCAGGACGTCCTGCGCCGGGTGCTGCCGCCGGCGCCCGCCCGGGTGCTGGACGTGGGCGGCGGCACGGGCGTGCACGCCGAGTGGCTGGCCGCCGACGGTCATGACGTCGAGCTGCTGGACCCCGTCCCCCTGCACGTGCGGCGGGCGCGCGAGCTGGCCGGGGTGACGGCGCGGCAGGGCGATGCGCGGCGGCTGCCGGTGCCGGATGAGAGCGTGGACGTCGTCCTGCTCCTGGGCCCGCTCTATCACCTGACCGAGCGGGCCGACCGGGTCAAGGCACTGGCCGAAGCCAGGCGGGCCGTACGTCCCGGCGGCCTGGTGGTGGCGGCGACCATCAGCCGCTACTCGGCCGTCCACGACGGGGTGTACCAGGGCTTCTACGCCGACGCCGATTTCCGCGCCGCGGCCTCGGACGCCGCCGCGGGCGGGGTGATGCGGTCGCCGAGGTCGGGGTTCACCGCGTATTTCCACGATCCGGCGCACATCCCGCCGGAGTTCGCCGACGCCGGGTTTCCCGAAGTGCGGCACTTCGGGCTGCAGGGCGCCTTCTGGCTGTACGGCGACGTCGACGACTGGCTCGACGATCCAGCCCGCCGCGCCCTCATGATGGACGCGCTGCGATCGATGGAGTCGGTGCCGTCGCTGCTCGGGGTCAGCGGGCACATCCTCACCGTCGCCCGCCGCGATCGGTAGCGGCGGGCTCAGCTCGCCTCCACGGCCCGCAGGCAGCGGGCGGCCTGGGCGCGCAGGGCCCCGGCGAGGGCCGGCGGGCCGCTGACGAGGGTGAAGCCGACGTCCACCGAAGTGATCATCCAGACCAGCGCCGACGGGGTCTCGGCGCCGACGTGCAGCAGGCAGCTGTGGTCGTCGACGGCCTCGACGACGCCCATCCCCGGCCACACCCGGTCGGCCACGGCTTCCGCCGACTCGTGCAGCCTGACGGTCGCCTGGCACGGCCAGGTCCGTGAGGAGAGCTGGTGTGCCAGGTAGGCCGCGACGTCGCCGTCGGGCGGCGGCCGGGGCGTGAATCGCGGGCCGGCCGGCGTACGCGGCCGCAGCCGGTCCACCCGGAAGGTGCGCCAGTCGTCCCGGCCGGTGTCCCAGGCGACGAGATACCAGTGCCGGCCGAAGCTGACCAGGCTGTGCGGCTCGACGGACCGGACCGTGTCGCCGTGGCGCGGGCTGGTGTAGTCGAAGCGCAGCCGCTCGTGGCGACGGCAGGCGTCGGCGATCGCCATCAGCGTGTCCGGGCTCACCGCGGGCCCGGTGCCGCCGACCCTGACGGTCGCCGTGTGCAGCGTGTTCACCCGATGACGCAGCCGGGAGGGCAGGACCTGTTCGAGCTTGGTCAGCGCGCGCAGCGAGGTCTCCTCGATCCCGGCGACCGAGCCGCCCGCCGACGTGCGCAGCCCGACCGCCACGGCCACCGCCTCGTCGTCGTCGAGCAGCAGGGGCGGCAGCGACGCGCCGGCCCCCAGCTGGTAGCCGGCGGTCCCCTGCACGGCGTTCACCGGATAGCCGAGCGTGCGCAGCCGCTCGACGTCCCGGCGAACCGTGCGCATGGTGACGCCCAGGCGGCCGGCGAGCTCGGCCCCCGACCAGTCGCGGTGGGTCTGCAAGAGCGACAGCAGCCTGAGCAGCCGCGCGGAGGTCCCCGACATGTCCTCAAGGTTGCCAGACGCTTAGGACCGAACGCGTCCTAAGCGCTTCGTAGGTTCACCGGCATGACGAACATCCGTTCCTTTCGCATCGACATCCCGCAGGCCCAGCTCGACGATCTCGGCGCGCGGCTGGCCGGCACCCGCTGGCCGGACGAGCTGCCTGGCGTGGGCTGGAGCCGAGGGGTGCCGCTCGGTTACCTGAAGGACCTGGCCGCGTACTGGCGCACCGGCTACGACTGGCGGGCGCAGGAGGCGGCGCTCAACGCGTACCCGCACCACCTCACCACCATCGGCGAGCAGAACCTCCATTTCCTGCACGTGCGATCACCCGAGCCCGACGCCACGCCGTTGCTGCTGCTGCACGGCTGGCCGGGCGGGTTCACGGACTTCCTCGACGTGATCGGCCCGCTGTCCGATCCCCGCGCGCACGGCGGCGACCCGGCGGACGCCTTCCATCTGGTGATCCCGTCGTTGCCGGGGTTCGGGTTCTCCACGCCGCTGGCCGGGCCGGGCATGGGCGCGGCCAGGATGGCCGGGGTGCTCGTGGAGCTGATGTCCCGGCTCGGGTACCGGCGCTACGGCGTGCACGGCTACGACACCGGCTCGTGGGTCGCCCCCGAGATGGGCAAGCAGGACCCGGACCGCGTCGCGGGCGTCCACGTCAACGCCCTGATCACCTTCCCGGTCGGGGCGGAGGGCGAGATGGAGGGCCTGTCCGAGGTCGAGCAGCGGCGCTGGCAGGCGATGCAGAGCTTCAACGACGGCTATCTGCAGTGCAACTCCAAGCGGCCGCAGACGGTGGCCTACGGCCTGCACGATTCACCCGTCGGGCAGCTCGCCTGGATCGTGGAGAAGTTCAAGGAGCTCACCGAGCCCGAGGAGGGGCTGCCCGAGGACAGCATCGATCGCGACCGCATCCTGACCGGCGTCTGCCTGTACTGGCTGACCGGCACGGCCGGGTCGGCGGCGCAGGTCTACTACGAGGAGATCTCCGCGAACGACTGGAGCGCCGAGGCGGCCGGCGGGGACTGGGGCGACGGCGCGGAGGAGTGGGCGGCGCCCCAGCACGGGACGGTGCCGACCGGTGTGCTGGTCTCCAAGCATGACGTGACCATCCGCCGCTGGGCCGAACGCGATCACCACGTCGTGCGCTGGACCGAGCTCGGCGCGGGCGGGCACTTCCTCGCGATGGAGGCCCCGGACCTGCTGATCGGCGACCTTCGGGAGTTCTTCCGCAAGCTGCGCTGAGGCGGCGCCGGCCGTCCGGGGCCGGGCGCCGGTCACCCCAGCTCGGCGCGTACGACCGGCGCCACCTCGGCGAAGAAGCGCTCCAGATGGCCGGTGGTCGTCGCGGCATCGGTGAAGAAGAAGCCCTCGAAACCGACGCCGAACAGCTCGTTGCCGAACTGCCCGTGCAGGGCCAGGAGCTTGTCGGCGACCTGCGCCGGGCTGCCGATCAGCGCCGAGCCCCGCTCGGCGAAGTCCTCCAGGCTCTCGTAGGGGAAGCCGCCGGCCGCCGCGACCGGCAGGCGCCGGAACCGCTCGAACGCCGGGCGGGCCAGCTCGTACGCATCCTGGGACCTGGTGGCGATCACCGGAGAGTGCGCGCCCACGGCCAGCGGGATGTCCGCCGGGTCGTGGCCGTGGTGCACCAGCCGCTCGCGGTAGTGCCGGACGAGCCCCAGATAGTGCTCGACCGGCTTGAAGCCGTTGGCGGAGTACAGGGGGTCGCCCCAGGTCGCGGCCAGCTCGGTGGAGCGCTCGCTGGAGGCCGAGCCGTGCCAGACCCGGGGCGCGGGCCGCTGGTAGGGCCGCGGCCGGGTGGTCGCCTCGCGCAGCTCCGGCCGGAACCGTCCCGACCACGTGACCGACTCCTCCCGCCACAGCCGCCGTAACAGCTCGTAGCCCTCCTCCAGCCGGTCCCACTGCTCCTCCTGCGGCACCCCGAGCAGTTGCAGCGACGGCTGGTCGTTGCCCTTGCCGATGATCAGCTCCAGCCGTCCGCCGCTGACGTGGTCGAGCATGGCGTAGTCCTCGGCCACGCGTACCGGGTCGTTGAGCGGCAGCACGGTCACCGTCGTGAACAGCCGGATGGAGGTGGTCCTGGCGGCGATGTGGGCGAGCAGCACCGCGGGAGAGGAGGACAGGAAGCCGGGGTTGTGCCGCTCACCCACCCCGAACGCGTCGTAGCCGACCTGCTCGGCCCACACCGCGAGGTCCACGGTGGCGCGGAGCCGGTCGTGCTCGGTCTCTCCGGGCAGCGACAGGGCCGGGTCGGTCGACAACAGCGTGCTCGCGAGGAATTTCATGCCCAGGCCCATCTTTACCTGAAATCTCTACCTGAACACTAGGTTATAGGATCGTGCCCGCGGAAGATCGGCACCCGGGTTCATCTCCTGAGGTGTCCGTGCCGGCGGAGGGGGCCGCCTCAGCCGTCTCACGAGCGGCGCCTGTGCCGCCCCCGAGAGGCCCCAATGCTCCTAGCGCCGTCCTCCGGAGCCCATCGTCCGGTCCATGAAGGCCCTGATCCGGCCGTCGGTGGCCGCCGTGGTCCACAGGTGCGCGGTGGCCGGCTCGGCGACCCGCTCCAGCCGCTCGTTCACCTCGCGCCGGAGCTGCGCCTTGGTGTGCCGGAAGACGTCGGCCGGGATGCCGTCGAGCCCGCGGCCATGATCCGGTGGGCAGGAACTCCGCCACGTACGCGGCGCCGCCGTCCACGACCCGCCTGAGATCGACGCCCGCCGAGAACGCCCGCCCGGCCCCGGTCACCACCACGGCACGGACCGGTCCTTCCGGTTCGTCCAGATCGCGCATCGTCCGCCCGATCGCCCGGCACAGCTCCAGGTCCAGGGCATTGACCTTGCCATGAGCCAGCCGTACGACCCCGATGCCGTCCACCACGTCGACCTCGATCACCGCGCTACCTCCCGCACTTCGGCTCCGATCCAGCGATGATCCAGGTTCGCGCGAACGGCGGCCCGGAACCAGCCGCCCGGTGGCGCGGGTCGTCAGAACGCGCCGCCGAACATCTGACCGGCCATCCGGAGAGAGGCGTCGACGGTGTCGAAGCCGCGCGGGACCATGACCCGCTCGTACGCGGCGACCGCCTCGACGAGCGACGTGCCGCCGCGTACGGCCGCCAGCAGCTCGCCGGCCAGCGACGCGGCGTCCTGCAAGGCGGTGTTCGCGCCGACACCGCCGGTCGGCGGCATGAGATGGGCGGCGTCGCCGAGCAGCGTGACCGGGCCGGGCCGCCACGCCTCGACGCGCTCGGCGGCCCGGATGGCGATCGGGAAGAACGTCTCGACGTCGGCGTGCGCGAACAGCTCCCTGATCGCCGGATGCCACCCGGCGATGACCTCGGCCGAGAGCTGCCACAGCTGCGCCGGCGAAAGCGCGAAGAGCTTCTCGTCGGAGATCCCGAGGCGCTCGGCGGTCAGGACGAGGGTGGTCATCAGATAGTCGGCCGCGCCGGCGGGCCTGGACCGGAACCGCATGGGCCCGAAGCCGGCGCCGCACCCGTCGTCGTCGGAGACCCAGCAGAAGCCGCGCTCGAAATCCTCCGGGATGAGGGCGCGGGTGCTCTCGTCGATCGTCATCCGGCCGTAGAGGCAGCGCAGGCCGAGGTCCTTGACGCCGGCGTGCGGGAGCAGCCGACGGCGCACCGCCGAACGGCCGCCGTCCGCGCCGATCAGCAGATCGCCCTCGTCGCCGCCTTCGGCGAACTCCACCCGCACCCGGCCGGCCTCGGTGATCCGGTAGCCGGTCACCGTCCGCCCGAAATGGACGACGCCGGCCAGCCCGGTCAGCAGGCTTTGCCGGAAGGCGTTGCGGTCCACATGGGTGATCAGGTCGGCGGGGATCCCGGGGAAGGTCTGCGCCGTCACCTGCTCCAGCCGGTGGGTGTAGGTGGCCACCAGGTCGTTGGTGACCCCGCTGGTGCGCCGTACGAGGTCGAGCGCCGGTGGAGGCAGGCAGGACGCGAGCGCGGCGTTGCCGTCCTGGTCGATGTGGATGCGGTAGCCCTGGTTGCGGACCTCGGGCGACGGGTCCCGCTCGTAGACGGCGACGTCCAGGCCGCCCTGGCGCAGCGCCTGCGCCAGGGCCAGCCCGCCGACGCCGGCTCCGGCGATGAGGATGCGTACGTCATCAGACATCTCGATGTCCTTCGTGGTGGGGAGCGCGCTGCGAAAGAGCGGCGCCCCGCCATCATCAAGCGCCTGTATACTCTTGTCAAACGTTCACTTGATTAAGGTACGCAGATGTTTGGCCGGAGGGTTCCGGACGCGTGGTCGTCACCCCGCGGGCCGGGCGGAAGGTGTGGCCATTTGTCCGCCCGGCCCCTCGGCGTCCTGCTCGGCGTGGATCGCGGCCGGCCTTCAGCGCCGCTCTTCGATGCGGATCATGTTGCCAGCGGGGTCGCGGAAGGCGCAGTCGCGGACGCCGTACGGCTGGTCGGTCGGCTCCTGGACCACATCGGCGCCGGCGGCCTGCACCCGCTCGAACGTGCCGTCGAGGTCCTTGGTGGCCAGGACGACGCCGGCGTAGGTGCCCTTGGCCATCATCTCGGCGATCATTTTGCGCTCGTCCTCCGTGACGCCGGGGTCGGCGGCCGGTGGCTCCAGGACGATGGACGTGCCCGGCTGGCCGGCCGGGCCGACCGTGATCCAGCGCATCCCGTCGTATCCGACGTCGCCGCGCACCTCGAAGCCGAGGACGTCGCGGTAGAAGGCCAGAGAGGTGTCCGGGTCGTCGTGCGGGAGGAAGCTTGAGTAAATGGAGATGTCCATGGCGGTCACGCTAACCGCGCCCGGTGACCGGCGCTTCTTGAATCCTGACGGAACCGGTCACGGCCGGGGCGCCGCGGAGAGGTCATTCGGGGCGGCCGGGGGAGATCAAGCCGGTCTCGTAGGCGAGGACGACGGCTTGGACGCGGTCGCGCAGGCCGAGTTTCGACAGGATGCGGGCGACGTGGGTCTTCACCGTCGTCGCGCTGAGGGTCAGCCGCTCGGCCAGCTCGGCGTTGCTCAGACCGGTGGCGAGCAGGCGCAGCACCTCCAGCTCCCGCGGCGTGAGCTCCGACAGATCCCGGTGCAGGACCGACCTGACGTCGTCGCGGCGGGCGAACCGCTCCACCAGCCGGCGGGTGATCGTCGGCGCGAGCAGGGCGTCGCCGGAGCGGACCAGACGTACCGAGGCGACCAGGTGCTCGGGGGTGACGTCCTTGAGCAGGAAGCCGCTGGCCCCCGCCGTGAGCGCGGCGTACACGTAATGGTCGAGATCGTACGTGGTCAGGATGAGGACGCGGGTCTCGCCCGCGCCGCCCGTCACGATCTGCCGGGTGGCTTCGATGCCGTCCGTACGCGGCATCCGGATGTCCATGAGCACGACGTCGGGCCTGGTGCGCCGGACGGCGGCGACCGCTTCCGCGCCGTCGGCCGCCTCGGCCACCACGTCGATGCCGTCGGCGCTGAGTATCATCCGGAACCCGGTACGGACCAGCGCCTGGTCGTCGGCGATGACGGCACGCAAAGGCGCACTCACTAGGTCCTCCATGGGATGCGGGCCTTGAGCCGGTATCCGCCCCCGGCTCCGCGGGCGGTCTCCAGGGTCCCACCGTAGAGGGCGAGCCGCTCGCGCAGCCCGATCAGCCCGCGGCCGCTGCCGGTCCGCGCCTGGGCGGCCGGCCGGCCGCCGGTGTCGGTGACCTCGATCTCCAGCAGGTCGCCGTCGTGGCCGATCGCGACGGAGGCGGCCGCGCCGGCGGCGTGCTTCATGGTGTTGGTCAGAGCCTCCTGTACGACGCGGTAGACCGCCAGGTCGAGCCCCGGAGGAAGCGGGCCGCGCGGCGGCGAGACCTTGACGTCCACGGACACCCCGGCCGCGCGAACCCGCTCGATGAGGCCGTCGAGCTGGTCGAGCCCCGGCTGCGGTTCGAGCCCGTCGCGACGGCCGTTCTCCTGGCCGGCCAGCAGGCCCATGACGTTGCGCAGCTCGCCCATGGCGGCCCGGCCGCACGTCTCGATCGCCAGCAGGGCCTGCTTGGCCTGCTCCGGCCGGCCGTCCAGGACTTTGCGCGCCGCGCCGGCCTGGATCACCATCATGCTGACGTTGTGCGTCACCACGTCATGCAGCTCGCTCGCGATCCGGGAGCGCTCGGCCTCGATCGCCTCGCGCATGGCGTCCTGCTGAGCCCGCTGCAGCTCGGCGAGCCGATGCCGGCTGTCCTGCCAGAACCGGACGAGGCTCGCCGCGGCCGCGGCGCTGATCAGGATGACGTACGGGCCCAGCCAGCTGGGCAGACTGGGCAGGCTGGGGGCTATGTCCCCGTCCGCGGCGGCGGCGAGCACGGCCGCGAGGACGATGCTCACGGCCGCGGGCACCCGGTTGCGGGCGTGCGCGATGGCGCTGTAGGCGGCGATCGCGGCGGTCAGCACGGTGATCCACGTCTCGCCTCCGGCCGTGGCCAGCGTCGCGGCCAGCACCGCCCAGAAGGTGGTGAGGGGAAACCGGCGCCGGGCCGCCAGGGGTAAGGCGGTGAGCATCACCAGGAGCAGCGGCGGGTCGTACGCGTCGAACCCGGCCTGCGCGGGCCGGGCGGGCCGGACCGGGCCGGGAGAGCGCGCGCCGGCACTCCCATCGGACGCCGGGGGCGGCCGGACAGCCGTCGAGGACGGCTCGGCGGTCGCCGGAGGGACGGTCGCGGATCTGTCTCTTATACAAATCTCC
>NZ_VCKX01000015.1 GCF_005889725.1 Nonomuraea zeae | reverse complement strand
TTTGTATGTTGTTTGTTTTTTTTTTCAAGCTGTAGACGGCATACGAGATGTCTTAGGGTCTCGTGGGCTCGGAGATGTGTATTATAGACAGGGGCTCGGGTGCGGGTTGCGGCGTGACGGCCATCGCGTATGTCGCCTCGGTGACGCGCAGCATCTCCGCGTACGGCCCCCCGTACGGCGGGAACCCGCCCATGACGAGCGCCGACAGCCGGTCGGTCCTGGTCGCGAGCTGCAGCCCGCTCAGCGCCAGCCACGAATACCCGTAGTACGCGAACCGTCCGGCCCCCGCCGCGTCGGCCACCGCCAGCAGGTCGGCGGCGACGTTGGCGGGCGTGAGCGTGCCGGGCTTGGGCGTGCTCATGACGTGCCCCTGGTAGTCGAAGGCCACGACCCGGAACGTGTCGCGGAGCCCGTCGATGAGCGAGCGCCCGAGCGCCGGGTCCATCCCCCACTTGCTCAGCTCGCCGGCCTGCTCCCCCTCCGCGGGCCGCGGATCGACCGGCAGCAGCACGGCAGGGCCCGAGCCGTGCACCTCCACCTCGATGGTGTTTCCGTCGTGCAGCGTCGCCTCGATCGTCATGGCGCCTCCCCAGGCAGAGCTATCTCAATACACCGTAAAGTATTTGCTCGGAGGAGGATAGCTTATGGCGTAAAGAGTCTCAACGGATTGGGTACGGGCACGCAGCGCATGTCCCCGCCACCGGCGTTCAGCCAGCGCAGGAGCAGGTTGGCCTTGGCCGGGATGTGCTCGGCGGCCAGCAGGTCCCGCAGCTCGGCCGGATCGCCGTACTCCTTGGCGACGGCCTCGAAGACGGCCCTGGCGCGGGTCCACAGCTCGGCCCGCGCGTGCGGATGACGGGCCGCGACGGCGGCGGCGATCTCGCAGAGGTTGTTGGCCAGCAGGCAGTACACCAGCCGCTCCCACGCCTGCGGGCTCCTCAGCAGCGGCGCCTCGGCGGCGTTGAGCAGGCGGTGCCGCTCCGCCACGAGCTTGACACCCTCGTGGTCGCGGAAGATCACCTGTGCCGGGATGCCGCGCACGTCCACGGCGACCAGCACGTTCTGCAGGTGACATTCGAGCACGACGCCGTGTCGCAGGTAGGCGTGCAGGACCGGGGGCACCACGTGGTCGAGGTAGCGCTGCCACCATTCGACCGACTCGTCCTCGCTCAGGCCGTCGAGCGGGTTGCCGGGGAAGCCCTCGCTGACACCCGCCGCCAGCAGCGCCGTCAGGCCGGGCCGCAGGTGCCGCCGCAGCCCGTCGCGGACGATCACCGCCAGCGCCTCGCCGCCGTCCCGGCCCAGGGCGGCGCTGCGGTAGCCGCGGTCGCGCAGCACGGCGGGCCGGGGCACGTGCTCGGGCAGGTCGTCGAACGCCGCACCCAGCCGATCGGCGACCACGGGCAGCCGGCGCAGATCGGTCAGCCAGAGCCGGCGCACGTCGTTCGTGATGCGCACGTCCAGGCTGAACTTGCAGAACAGGTCGGGCTCCGGCAGGTACACCGTGCGGATCGAGGCGGTGGGCCAGGCCGGCGCGGTCGTGACGCCCAGGTGGCGCAGCCGCCCGTGGCGCAGACCGCCCAGGAGCTCCACCTGCCAGGGATGCGCGGGCAGCAGGGCCAGGCCGTCTCCCACGGGCGGGCCGAGCCGGTCCAGCGCGCCCGCGTCCCCCGCCTCGACCAGGTCGGCGGCGGGCACGCCGAGCAGCGTCAGCGGGAAGCTCGCGTGCGCCTCCGGCGAGTACCTGAGCCAGGTGCCCGGCCCGGACCCGCCGCGGGCCTTGGGCGCGGGGTGGTACCGGTGCCCGGCGACGAGGGCCTGCTCGGAACGCAGGTACGGGTCCACGGGCGCCCTGGCCGCCCGCCTGGAGGACAGCAGGGCGGCCATGACGTCCCGGCTGTGCGCGATCTCGGCGAGCAGCGCGTCGTTGGCGACCCCGGTGCCCGCGCGCAGCTCGGCCGCCGCCACGTCGAGCAGGCCGTCCAGCGGCAGCGGGCGCCAGCCGCCGGGCGTGCGCAGCTCCGGCCCGGCGGGGAAGCGGTCACCGCCGGCCCGCAGCACGCGGCCGGTCGCGGGCAGCAGGAAGGCGCCGCGCTCGGGGCCCGCGGGCCTGGCCACCTCACGGATCAGGCAGTTGAGCAGGGCGGTCGTCGCCAGGGCTGCGGCCTGCGCCCACGACTCCTGGTCCGGCCCGGCGGATGGGAGAAGGTCCTCGGTGGATGCCATGGTGACCTGCTCCTACCCTTTGTCCCCATTAGTGCCCACAGGGTAGCTATCAGGCATGCGTCTGGAAATGGGGCTTGATATGCGGCAGTTGGAGGCGGAGTTCGCCGCGCAAGTGGCCGTCGCCTGCCCGGATCTGAGCGCGGGATACGCCGCGGCGCTGCCCGGCGCGCGGGCCGCCGTCCTCGGCCGGCTGTGGCGCGGGCTGCTCTTCGAGCCGCTGCCCGGACTGGCGGCGGGCGGGCCCGAGAAGGAGCCAGGGCGGCATGTCGTCCCGCTGGCCGACGGGCGCAGGCTGGCGGGGCGGGAGCGCCGGCCGTACGACCTGGGGGACGAGCCGGTCGTGTGGCTGGACGGGCACCCCCACACGCATCCCGCCGGGCTGCTGGCCGCGCTCGGCCTGCCCGGCGCCGGCCGGCTGGTCGAGGACCTGGACCACAGCGTCGCCTCGCTGGCGCTCTCCCGCGCCGGAGCCGCCCGGCACGCCTGCGCCGCCGGCACCCTCGCCGACTACGAGCAGAGCGTGGTCGACGGCCACCCCTACCATCCGGGGTGCCGCAACCGGCCGGGCGTCTCCGTGGCCGAGCAGCTCGCGTACATGCCGGAGCACCGCCCCGTCGTCGCCCTCGATCTCGTGGCGCTGCCGGCCGCGAGCTGCCTGGTCTCGGGCCCGTGGCCGGCCTCGCTCATGGACGGCGACCGGCTGCTGCTCCCCGTGCACCCCTGGCAGAGCCGGCATGTCCTGCCGGGGCTGGGCCTGCGCCCGTACGCGACGGGGGCGATCAGGGCCCGGCCGCTGATGTCCGTACGGACTCTCGCCCCGCTCGACGGCGGCCCGCACGTCAAGACGGCGTTCACCACCCGGATGACCTCGGACGTCAGGGACATCTCCCCCGGCTCGGTCCGGGACTGCGTCCCCCTGTCGTGCCTGCTCGCCGTGCTGTCCGCGCGGCTGGGCGGCCGGCCGCGCATCGCCCGATACCTGGCGGGAGCCGCGGGCGCGGTGGACGGAGAGCACAGCGCCGACCTGTCGGCCATGCTGCGCGAGCCCGCGTCCACCGCCACCGGCGAGACGGTGCTCCCGGTCGCCGCGCTCACCCCGGCGATGGTGCGCGAGCCCGTCTCCTGGCTGCGGGCGTTCGCCCGCCTGGCCCTGGCGGACGCCCTGGGGATGCTGGCGCTCGGGGTGGCGCTGGAGGCGCACGGCCAGAACCTGCTCGTCGCCCTCGGCGGGGACGGCCTGCCGTCGCGGCTGGTCTACCGGGACCTGGCCGACGTCAGGATCAGCCCCGCCAGGCTGGCCCGCAACGGTTTCGAGGTGCCGCCCGTGAGCGCCAGGCTGCTCAGCGACGACCCCGGCGTGCTGCACGCCAAGCTTTTCGGCTCACTCATCGGCACCACTTTCGGCAGCCTGATCTCCCTTTTCGGGCGGGGTGACCGAGCCACCGAATCGCGGCTCTGGGAGGTCGTGGCCGGTGCCGCGCGGCAGGCGTTCGAGGGCCTTCCCTCCACCCCGGACGTGCGCGCCGACCGCGCGGCCCTGTTCGGGGGCTCCATCACGGTGAAGGCCCATCTCCTCGCCCAGCTCGAAGGCGCTCCTCCCGGCGGCGGCTGGACACCGATAGACAATCCGCTCGCCGGCCCGATATGACCGCACCTCCTTATCCCAAGCGCCTGGTTCTTTGGGCGACAGGGGAGGAGTATGGAGCCGAGCCCGGCTTCTGCCATCGCGCCAGGCGTTGGTCGCGTAACGGTGGAAAAGGAGCGCCTTTCATGATGCAACTGTCGGTGCGACTCGTTCCCGTCGGCGACACCACGCTGGTGATCGCGCTGACCGGTGAGCTCGACTCGACGACCGTGCCGGTGCTGGCCGCCTTTCTCGACCCGCTGCCCCAATCCCCGGTGAAATATGTGGTCGTCGCGGCGGGAGATCTCTGGTTCTGCGACATGAACGGGCTCAAACAACTCTCGGTCACGCACCACGCGTTGCTGTCGAAGGGCGGCCACCTGTCCGTGGCCGAGGCCCAGCCGCCGCTGCGGCGTCTCATCGGGCTGATGTCGGCGCAGATCCAGCCGGAGATCCCGGTCTACGACTGCATGCCGGAAGCCCTCGCGGCCACCGACGTCGAGATCTACGAGGCGGCTGCTCCCCCCGTGCCCGTGCGCCGCCACCTGCCGCGCGTGCGCAACCTGCACCGGGCGGAGCCCAGCAACGCCCGCCGCCCGTCGGTCCGCCGCGCGCCGCCGCCCCCCGAGCCCTCTCCTCAGCTGCCGATCCTCGACCGGACCCGGGCGATGCATCAGCAGCTCGATCGCCAGCGGCAGCTCATGGGCCGCCAGATCGACCGGCTGAGTGCGACCCGCCTGCGGCTGATCTCCGCCCGTGAGCGTTGCGACGACAGCCTGGAGACCATGCTCACCAGCCTCATGACGGCGCGGTCCATCGTGAGCCGCCCGGTCGGGGGGTCCACCGTGAGCCGCACGTCGTGGATCCGGCTGTCCGACAGTGCCCGCACCGACCCCGGGCCCGATCGGCGAACATGATGTCGCTCGCGCTGGATGGGCGATGAAGATGTGAAGGCCGCAGGACGTGACCTGGTCGTGGTCGCCGCCTCTGCGGGTGGTGTGGAGCCGCTGCGCGTCCTGCTCCGCGGGCTGCCGGCGGATCTGCCGGCCGCCGTGCTGGTGGTCCTGCACGTGCCGCCGCAGGGCGGCAGCGTGCTGGCGAGCATCCTCGATCGGGCAGGCCCGCTCAGGGCGGCCCCCGCGGAAGAGGGGGAAACCCTGCGGCCCGGCCGGATCTACGTCGCCCGTCCCGACTATCACCTGCTCGTGCAGCGCGGCGAGATCCGCCTGTCACGGGGCCCGCAGCAGAACGGGCACCGGCCGGCGGCCGACCCCCTGTTCATGAGCGCCGCGCTGGACGCCGGGTCACGGGCGGCGGCCGTGGTGCTGAGCGGCACCCTCGACGACGGGGCCAGAGGGTGCGAAGTGATCGATCGGCACGGGGGCGCGGTCGCCGTGCAGAGCCTCGACGAGTGCGCCTTCCCCGGCATGCCCACGGCGGCCAAGGCGGCGGTGCCGGACGCGGAGTCCCTGCCCGTAAGCGAGCTCGCGGCCTGGATCCGGCGGGAGAGCCGCACGCCCGTCCAGGCGGCGGACGAGATCCACGACGACGTCACGGCGCGAGAGATCAGGCTGCTGCTGAGGGAGGCGCCGACGGTGGGCGACCCCGGCGGGGAGCTCACCTCGCTCCGCTGCCCCGGGTGCGACGGCCCCGTCTATGAGCAGAAGGGCCAGGGCCCCTCCCGCTACATCTGCCGGGTCGGCCACGCCTGGTCGGCCAGCAGCATGGTCAGCGCGCAGGCGGACGCCGTGGAGCGGGCCCTGTGGGTCGCCGTCCAGCGGCTGGAGGAGCGGCTGCGGGTGCTCGGCCGCATGCGCCGGTCGGCCGAGAAGCACAGGCAGAAGGTGACCCTGCATCACCTCCGTGACGAGGAAGAACGCACCCGCGAAGCGCTGGAAACCATTCGTACGCTGCAAGCGGGCATCGGGCGTAGCGGTGACACGTTGCTGTCGGACTAGACGGCGCGTAGCGGCGTAGTCTTCCGTTGTGACGACAGCGGAAGAGCGTGAGTTCGACGACCTACTCCTTCTGCTCAAGGAGACACGCGGCTTCGATTTCACGGGATACAAACGCAATACACTTATTCGGCGCATCGCCCGTCGGCTCGAAGCGCTGAAGTTGCACGACTACGGCGAATATCGTGATCTGCTCGAATTGCAGCCCGATGAATTCACCCGTCTTTTCGACAGCCTGTTGATCAACGTCACCAGCTTCTTCAGGGATCCGCCCGCCTGGCAACGGCTGCGCGAGACGATCCTGCCTCCCATGCTCGATCGAGCGGCGACGGGCGGGCCCATCAGGGTGTGGAGCGCCGGGTGCGCGACCGGCGAGGAGGCCTACACCCTGGCCATGGTGCTGGCCGAGGAGCTGGGGGTGGACGCGTTCCGCGATCGGGTGAAGATCTACGGCACGGATCTCGACGAGAAGTCGCTCCAGACCGCCAGGGCGGGCGTCTACGCCGAGAGGACCGTCGCGGACGTGCCGTCCGGGTTGCGCGAGAAATACTTCGAGACGGTCCCGAACGGTTATGCCTTCCGCCGCGACCTACGCCGCCAGCTGATCTTCGGGTGCAACGACCTCACCCACGACGCCCCGATCTCCCGGGTGGACCTGCTGCTGGCCCGCAACACGCTGATGTACTTCAACACGGAGACGCAGCACAACGTCATCAACCGGTTCCACTTCGCGCTGACCGACCCGGGCTTCCTGTTCCTCGGCAAGGCCGAGATGCTGCTCAACCACAGTGACAAGTTCCAGCCGGTGGATCTTCGCATGCGCCTGTTCAGGAAACTCGTGGTGAACAGCCACGGCCACCGGTCGGTCTGGGCCGCCCAGACCACGATCCCCGACCTCGTCTCGCGCCTGCCCGCGCTGGCGTCCGTCGCGCTGACGTCAGGGCCGGTGGCGCACTTCGTCGTGGACCTCCCGGGCAACCTGGCGCTGGCCAACTCCGAGGCCGAGGCGTTGTTCGACCTCGACGCCCGCGACATCGGGCGGCCCTTCCAGGACCTGGCGGTCTCCTACCAGCCCGTGGAGCTGCGCTCGATCATCGAGCGGGCCCGCCGCGAGCTGCAGCCGATCGAGATCCAGGGCGTGCTCTGGCGCCGCGCCGGCACGCCGGACGGCTGTGTCTTCGACGTCTCCGTCATCCCTCTGCTGACGTCGTCGCAGCTGGTGGGGATCAGCATCCACTTCCACGACGTCACCCGCTACCGCAAGCTCAGAGACGAGCTGGAGCTGGCCAACAGGCAGCTAGAACAGGCCTACGAGGAGCTCCAGTCGCTCAACGAGGAGCTGGAGACCACCAACGAAGAGCTCCACTCCACCAACGAGGAGCTGGAGACCACCAACGAAGAGCTCCAGTCCACCAACGAGGAGCTCGAGACGATGAACGAGGAGCTGCAGTCCACCAATGACGAGCTGCAGCACATCAACGACGCCCTGACGACTCGCACGATCGAGCTCGGCGAGGTCAACGGGTTCGTCTCCTCCCTGGTCCGCAGCCTGGGCGACGCCGTGGTGGTGCTGGACGACGAGCTGCGGGTGATCGTCTGGAGCCCGGGAGCCGAGGAGCTGTGGGGGGTCCGCGCCGACGAGGCCGTGGGCACGCCGCTCGCGGCCCTCGACATCGGCCTGCCGTTCGACGCGCTCGCCCCGCGCCTGCGGGCCACGCTGGCCGGCGGATTCGCCGCGCCGGAGAACCAGGGCCTGGTGCTCGACGCCGTCAACCGCAGAGGCCGGCCGACGCCGCTCACCGTGCAGCTGTCCCACCTGCGCACGGAGAACAACCTGGTCCACGGCCTGATCCTGGTGATGGACGTCCTCGACCCGAAGTGACCGCCGGCCAGCCTTACGGGACGAGCTCGGCGATGGGCACGCGGCGGAAGGCGATGCTCTCGTACGGGCCGAAGCTCCCGGTCTCGAACAGCAGCCCCACGGTGTCGCCGTCCACCCTGACCAGGTCGGAGTAGGCCGCCGGCAGCCCCGACACCGTGTGCACGGCCCGCCAGGTGACGCCCAGGTCGTCGCTGGCCCGTACCGTCATCAGCGCCCGGGCATCGGGCGCCGCGGGTCCGGAGAACAGCAGCACGTCCGGCGACCCGCACCACAGCACGCTGCCTTCCACCACCGGTCCCGTCAGCCCGGCCTGCGGGCGGAAGGGCGGCTCCAGGGTCTGGCCGCCGTCGGCCGACCAGGCGTCGCACCTCGTGCCGGGGGCGGTGGAGTCGGTGCGGGCGTTGACGTAGACGCGCCCGTCCGGCAGCTCGGTGCCGGTGGTCTCGTTGACGTTGAGGTAGCCGTCGGGATTGTCGTCGATGTAGCCGATCCGCCAGGTCCGGCCGCCGTCGTCGCTGAGCAGCGCGTGGCCGCCGTCGTACTTGCCCTCGGTGCCGTTGTCGCCGCCGGCCGGCGGCAGCGAGTGGTTGGCGGGCACCACGATCCGCCCGGCGTGCGGCCCCTGCCGCAGCACGACCGCGTGGCCCGGCGTGGTCGCGTACCAGCGCCACTCGGGTCGCTTCACGCTGCCGGTGATCTCCGCCGGCGTGGACCAGGTGACCCCGTCGTCCTGGCTCACCGTGACGAACACCCGCCGCCCGGCGTCCGCCGCGACCTGGCCGCGCCTGATCTTCTCCTCCGTGGCCGCCGGCCCCTGCCGGACGAAGACGAGGACGATCCGGCCGTCGGCCAGGACCACGGGCGCGGGGTTGCCGGCCGCGCCGCGGCGCGGCTCCACGGCCACCACCTGCAGGCCGCCCCACGTCCTGCCGCCGTCGGCCGATCGCCTGAGCACCAGGTCGATGTGCCCGGAGTCCCCGGCCGAGCCGCGCCTGCCCTCCGCGAACGCCAGCACCGTGCCGGCCGCGGTCACCACCGCCGCGGGGATCCGGTAGGTGTGGTAGCCATCCGTCGCCTGCCGGTACGGCACCGACGTGGGGTAGCGATCCGCCATGCCGGCACGCTACGGCCCCCGGGTTAACGGCCTCCGACCTACGGCGTACGTGAAGACGAATGAGGTGATCGTGATCATGGAGTCCGTCCGCCGTCCGACGCCTCCTGAGCCGTGCGCGACGCCTCCCGGGCGGTGCCCGTGCCCGCCGGCCTGGCGTGAGAGAGTGCTTGTCATAGGCGAGTGCTTCTGGAGGCTGGGGTGGCTGACGAGTTCGACGTCATCGTGATCGGCGCGGGTCCCGCCGGTGAGAACGTCGCGGATCGGGCCGTGCGCGGCGGGCTGACCGCGGCGATCGTCGAGGAGCGCCTGGCCGGCGGCGAGTGCTCCTACTGGGCCTGCGTGCCGAGCAAGGCGCTGCTGCGGCCGATCGATCTGGCCGGCGAGGTGGGCAGGGTCCCCGGGCTCTCGCTCGGGGACATCGACGTCGACGCCGTGCTGACCCGGCGCGACGAGGCCGTGTCGCACTTCGACGACTCCGGGCAGGTGCGGTGGATCGAGGGCGTGCCGGCCGAGTTCGTCCGCGGGCGCGGGCGGCTGGACGGCGAGCGCCGGGTGCGCGTCGCGACCGCGGACGGCGGCGAGCGGGTGCTGACCGCCAGGCAGGCCGTCGTGCTCGCGACCGGCAGCACGGCGCTGGTCCCGCCGGTGCCGGGGCTGGCCGAGGCGGCGCCGTGGACCAGCCACGAGGTGACCGCGACCAGCAAGATCCCCGAGCGGCTCGCGGTGCTCGGCGGCGGCGTGGTCGCCTGCGAGATGGCCCAGGCCATGCACGGGCTCGGCGCCCGGCAGACCACCGTGCTGGTGCGCGGCGGCCGGCTGCTGGGCCGGATGGAGCCGTTCGCCGGCGACCTGCTCGCCGAGTCGTTCGCCGAGGCCGGGATCGACGTGCGCACCCACACCGACGTGGTGCGGGTCGAGCGCCCCGAGCCCGGCGGGAAGGTGACGGTGCACCTGTCCGACGGGCCGCCGCTGGAGGCGGACGAGCTGCTGGTGGCCACCGGCCGCCGGGCCGCCACGGGCAACCTGGGGCTCGGCACCGTGGGCCTGCCCGACAACGCTCCCGTCGAGGTGGACGACAGCCTGCGCGCGACCGGGGTCCCCGGCGGCTGGCTCTACGCCGTGGGCGACGTCAACGGCCGCGTGCTCCTCACCCACATGGGCAAATACCAGGCCAGGATCTGCGGTGACGTGATCGCCGCCCGCGCGCGCGGCGACGAGCTGCCCGCGATGCGCGACCTCGCGGGCGGCTACGGCGCGCCCCAGGTCGTCTTCACCGATCCGCAGCTCTGCGCGGTCGGCCGCAGCGAGAAGGAGGCCAGGGACGCCGGCTTCCGCGTACGCGCGGTCGAGTACGACATGGGCTCGGTCACCGGCGCCTACCTCATGGGCGACGGCTATCGCGGCCGGGCCAAGGCGGTCGTGGACGAGGACAGGAAGGTGCTGCTCGGCGTCACGTTCGCCGGTCCTGGGGTGGCCGAGCTGCTGCACTCCGCCACGATCGCGGTGACCGGGGAGGTGCCGCTCGACCGGCTCTGGCACGCCGTGCCCGCCTTCCCGACGGTGAGCGAGATCTGGCTGCGGCTGCTGGAGACGTACGGGCTCTGACCTGGGGCTCCGCCAGGTTTGCCCGCAAGCGGGCGGCTGGGGGTGGATGATGGATCGGGACACGGCCGTCGCCCACCGCCGGCTGCCTGCCCGAAGGCGCAGATCGTCGCGCTCAGTCGCGACTTGCCGGCCCGTTCACACCCATGACGCCCGTCGCTCCGATCGTGTTGCCTCCCAGGATGCCCGAGCCGCCCAGATTGCCGGCGGCCTCCGCCTGCACCATCAGCTCCGCCACGGTCTCCTCGACGCTCCCGCGCAGCTCCACGTGCGACAGCAGGTCCGTGAGCCGCAGCACCGACATCAGGTGCTCCGACGGGTTGACCAGGATGATCCGGCCACTCGATTCCTCCTCCATTCTCTGCATCACCATGGCGAGCACGCCGATGACCGAGGAGTCGTAGAAGTTCAGCTCACTCAGGTCGAACACGAAGACGGGGCCCGGGGACCAGTCCCATACATCGTTGATGCGAGCGCTGAACCTGACCCGGCCCGCGTGGTCGAGCTCGCCGCTGGCGCGCAGGACAGTGCAGTGCACGTGCCTGATCGTCTCGATGCGCAAGCTGCGTTTGCCCACAATGTCCAACTTCCCCATGAGCGGCGATATCACAGAGGATCACGAATTTTCCCCCAGCTATTACGCCTCGCGCCTCCCTCCGTCCCCCGAAGAGCCCCCGAGCGGGCCGTCGAGCAGCCTGCGGAGAATCCCGGCGAGCGTCTCCGCGTCCTCGGGGCCGAGCGGCGCGGCCAGGCGGGCCAGGTTCGCGGCGTGCTCGGTGAGCGTCTCGTCGATGATCCGCAGCCCCTCGTCGGTCAGCCGGACGCGGAAGCTGCGCCGATCGGCCGGGTCGAGGCTGCGCTCGACCAGCCCGGCGGCCTCCAGCCGGTCGAGCCGGTTGGTCATGCCGGCCCGCGACATCATCAGCACCGCCGACAGCTCCGACGGGATCAGCGTGTACGGGGGCCCGGCCCTGCGCAGCGCGGCCAGCACGTCGAACTCGCCCTGGCGCAGCCCGCGCTTGGTGAAGACCTGGTCGACGCGCGGCTCCAGCAGCCGCATCACCTGGGCCAGCCGCCCGAAGACGCCCATGGCCGACAGGTCGAGGTCGGGCCGCTCACGCCGCCACTGATCGAGGATCCTGTCGATAGCGTCGCCCATGACCCCGCATCCTATTCACGCCGGATTATCTGACCCCGTACTACCCGCGGGCGGGTCCCGTGGCCGGGCCCGTCGCAGGGCCATGGCCGGCGCCGTAGCCGGGGCCGGTCCCGGGGTGGCGGCGAGCGCCTTGCGTCAGAGCGGGGCGAGGCGAGCCTTGAGCAGGCAGAACTCGTTGCCTTCCGGATCGGCGAGCACGTACCAGGGCTCCTCCCCGGTCTGGCCGACGTCGGCGTGCCGGGCCCCGGCGGCCAGGAGGCGTTCGAGCTCGGCATCCTGATCGCGGTCGGTGGCGTTGACGTCGATGTGCAGCCGGAGCTGCCCCTTGTCCGGCGCGTCGTCGCGGCTGAGGATGATCGTCGGCTGCGCGCCGCCGAACCCTTCGCGCGGCCCTATCTCGATGTCGTCCCCCTCGCGATCGAGCTCCACGAAATCCAGGACCTCGCACCAGAACCGCGCCAGCGCCTCAGGGTCGCGGCAGTTGAGCACGAGCTCGCTGATACGGCATGCCATTGACGGAACCTGCTTTCAGCGTGGGGACCTGTCCGGGTGGCCGCGCGCGGATCTCATGGCGCCCCGCAGTGCGGACACTCTCGCGACCGTACCGGGCGAAACGAGCAGGAGCGAGGCGATTTCCGGCGTCGAGACCTGCACTACTGGTCGGTGCCGGACTCCAGCGTGGGCACAGCCCCGGGGGACGGTGCCATCAGCACCAGCAGCGGCGAGCCCACCGGGCTGGGCAGCTCCAGCTCGGTGACGTTGCCCTGCACGCTGTGCCCCAGCGCGGCCACCTCCCCGTCCCTGATGCTGAGGATCCGCTCCACGGCCGGCGCCGCCGCGCCGAGCAGCTTCCTCGTGGCGTGCCGCAGCCAGCGCAGCTCGCTGTTCATGCGCCGCCACGTCGCCGGGATGACGCTCGCCGATTCGGCCTTGGTGCCCAGCCTGAGCTTGATCCGCCCGCTCGATCCGAAGGTGTCCTTCAGCACCGGGTTGACCACGAACATGCCCGAGCGCAGCGGTCGCACGCCCTGCCGGTTGAGGTTGGCCAGGCCGCCGCCGCTGATCAGCGAGGAGAACTCGCAGCGCGAGCCGTCGAGGGTGTCGGGGTCGAAGTCGACCGCCGGGACCTCCTCGAACACGACCTTGTCCAGCCGCAGCCCCGCCACGCCGTCGGGCGCGACGCGACCGGCCACGGCCTGGAGCACCTCCTCGGCGACGCCGTCGCCTTCCGTGATGTCGAGCGCCTCGACGCAGATCAGGCCGTCGTCGGGGATCTCCGCAGGGGTCAGGTCGAAGGCCACCCTGGCGTGCGCCTTCTTGCCCCGCAGCAGCACGCACTGGCGCAGGCCCCCCTGGGAGCGGATCTGCACCAGCCGCGGCAGCGTGGTCGCGGGCTCGGTCCTGCCGGTGTGCCAGCCGCTGACGGAGCGCTCGTCCGTGGACAGCGACAGCAGCACCCGCAGCGGCCGCCCCTGCGAGGAGACCTTGAAGCCGGCCAGCCCGGAGGTCTCGAACCTGCCCACGATCTGGCTGCCCCGGTGCAGCCGGTCGGTCACCTGCAACGAGGGGACCTGCCCGCTGAGCAGGTGCACGGGCGGGATCGCGGGAAGGATCACCTGGTCGAATTCGGTGCTGGATCCTGCGCTGCTCATCAGCTGCTCCTCGCGGGGGTGAGTGTCGTTACCAGTCCTGCCGGGTCGCGGAAGTCGAATCGGGACAGCACGGGCTCGCGCCTGTCCCACATGCGGCGCAGCGCGCCGTAGAGAGGGTCGCCGTCGCGCTCCACGTGCTCCAGGGTGACGGCGAGCGTCCGTACGTAGTCCGTGCCGTGCTCCCAGTGCGGCAGGAGCTGGGTGGGCACGTCAGCGGCGCAGCGGCGCAGCCAGAGCCACAGGCGGGCGCGCTCGCGCTGCTCCGGCCCGAGGATGGAGCCGCCCTTGGCGTGCCTGGCGATGGCCTCGCCGAGCAGCGCGCGGTGCTCGGACGGCGAGCGCGTGACGTGCGTGGCGCCGCAGACGCTGCCCTCCGACCAGCCCGCCTGGATGACGGGGATGCCGAACGCGGGCAGGTCGCTGTCCCTGAACGTGACGCCCACGTCCGCCAGGCTCCAGAGGATGTTCGTGGACAGGGCCCCGGTCACGCATCTGATCCGGGGACTGGCGGGCGCGACGGGGTCGAGGAACAGCCAGTTCGCCGACTCGTCCGACGCGGCGTACTCGACGGTCGCGTCGAACAGCTCCGCGTCCTCGCCCGGCGTGTGGCCGAACACCGCGATCGCCGGCCGGTCGGGATCGAGCCCCAGGCGGGCGCATCCGTAGTGGCGCAGCTGGCGGCGCTCCGTCTCCGTGTGGATCTGGTAGCCGCTCTTCGCCCGCCAGGCCACCCGCTCGGCGCCGGCCCTGATGGCGTGCCGGTGCGGCCAGACGTGCCGCTCGAAGAACGCGCCGACCCGGCCGGGCAGCTCCTCGTGGAAGCCGCACGGCCCGTCCTCGGGGAACACCGCGTACGCCTTCAGCGACCCGGTCCCGTGGACGTGGACGACCGGGATGTCCCTGCGCGCACCGGGCTCCACCTTGCTGGTGACCAGCGCGGCGGGCACCGGCGCGGAGCGCAGGTCACGCTCGGCGCCGAACGCCTCGGCCAGCCTGCGCCACTCGGCGCCGGCCTGCACCACCAGCCGCGCCGAGAGCAGCTCGCAGAGCGCCCTGGCCGTCAGCAGCGTCCGCAGGACGACCCTGATGTCCTCCCCGGACAGCTCGGCCACGACGCAGCGCGATCCGGTGGGGGCCTGTCCCCAGCAGGTCCTGGCGGCGGACAGCAGCCGTTCGACGTGCTCGCCGTCCCCGACACGACGCATAAGACCCTCCACCCCCGAGGCCGGCTAGAAACGCCCTCGTAGAGGCTGCCAGAAGGGCCGGTGGACGCCCGGCGGTCAACACGCTTCTTTGCCCGCCCATGGCAGAAACTGAGCGGGTACCACAGCCGGCACGCCTGCCCCGCGCGCCACGAACCCTCTGCTATAGCGGCGAATCCGGCAAAAACCCGGCTTCCGGCCTGAACAAACAGGGTGCTTCGTGGGTCCAAGGTTTTACATGGAGCACGTCATGGTGGGGTTTAGGATGCACCCTATTACCACGAGGGGAAGGTATTGCCAGCATGAGTTCCCGTTTGTCGAGTATCGCGCGCCTGACCGGGGCAGCGGTGGCAGCCGGCGTGGTGGCCGCGGCCATCGCTCTGCCGGCGGTCGGCGGCACCGGAGCGATGTTCGTCTCGGCATCGGAGGACCTCGGCATCAAACCTGAGGAGCTCACGGAGCCCCCGCTCGCGGAGAAGACGACGGTGCTCGACGCCAAGGGCAACCAGATCGCGCAGTTCTACGAGGAGTACCGCGAGAACGTCACTCTCGCCGAGGTCTCCGACACCATGAAGAAAGCCATCATCTCGATCGAGGACTACCGCTTCTACGAGCACGGCGCGATCGACATCGAGGGCACCATGCGCGCCCTGGCGAAGAACCTGAGCTCGGGCGGCATCGCCCAGGGCGGCTCCTCCATCACCCAGCAGTACGTCAAGCAGGTGCTGCTCAACTCGGCGACCAGCGAGAAGGAGAAGAACGCGGCCCTGGAGGCCAGCTACGCGCGCAAGCTCAAGGAGCTGCGTTACGCGATGGCCGTCGAGAAGAAGTACACCAAGGACCAGATCCTGGAGAAGTACCTCAACATCGCCTACTTCGGCGCGGGCGCCTACGGAGTCGAGGCGGCGGCCAAGCGCTTCTTCGGCGTGAACGCCTCCGAGCTGACCCTCGCTCAGGCCGCCACCCTCGCCGGCGCCGTGCAGGATCCCAACGCCACGGACCCCAACCTGGGCAAGTCCCACCGGGCCCAGCTGCTCAACCGGCGCAACGTCGTGCTCAACCGGATGGCCGAGCTGAAGAAGATCACGCCGGAGGAGGCCGCCGAGGCCAAGGCCAAGAAGCTCGGCTACAAGGGCACCCCGCTGCCCGGCGGCTGCGGTGCCAGCCCGTACCCGTACTTCTGCATGTACGTCCGCAACGAGATCCTCAGCAACACGGTCTTCGGCAAGACGAAGAAGATCAGGACCCAGTTCCTCAACCGGGGCGGCCTGACGATCCAGACCACGATCGACCCGAAGATGCAGAAGGCCGCCGAGGAGGCCATCAAGAAGCACGTGCACGTCTCGGACAACCCGGTCGCCTCCGAGGCCCTGGTCGAGCCCGGCACGGGCGAGATCAAGGCGATGGCCGCCAGCCGCAAGTACGGCCAGTCCAAGCGCAAGCACGAGATGTCGTACAACGTGGTGGCCGACGCCGTCCACGGCGGCGGCATCGGCTTCCAGGCCGGCTCGACGTTCAAGACCTTCACCCTGCTCACCGCGCTCAAGCAGGGCATGAAGATCAACGACGGTTTCACCGTCGGCCAGGGCTACCGGGCCCCCTACTACTCCACGTTCAAGAACTGCAAGGGCGAGAACATCGCCGACCCGACCTTCACCGTCACCAACGACGAGGGCGGCGGCGGCTTCAAGTCGCTGGCCACCGGCACCTGGGGCTCGGTCAACACCTTCTTCATGACGCTGGAGCAGAAGGTCGGCCTGTGCAACGTGATCCAGACGGCCAAGTCGCTGGGCATCAAGCGGGCCGACGGGAACCCGCTGCAGGAGTTCTCGACGTTCACGCTCGGCATCAACGAGATGGACCCGGTGACCGTCGCCAACGCCTACGCCGCCATCGGCGCCCGCGGCAAGTACTGCGCGCCCATGGCCATCACCAAGATCACGGAGCGTGACGGCAAGGTCCGCAACTACGAGCCGAAGTGCAAGCAGGCGTTCGACGAGGAGGTCGCGGACGCCGCGGCGAACATCCTGTCGGGCGTGTTCACCAAGGGCACGATGCGGGGCGTCGGCGGCATCGGCCGCCCGGCCGCCGGCAAGACCGGCACCACGGACGCCCAGTCCACGGCCTGGTTCGCCGGGTTCACCCCCGACCTGGCGGGTGCGGTCAGCATCGGCGACCCTCGCGGCGCGGTCACGCACAAGCTCAACAACATCACCATCGGCGGCCGCTACTACGGGTCGGTCTTCGGCGCCTCCGTGCCCGGGCCGATCTGGAAGGACACCATGATGGCCGCGCTGAAGGGCACGCCGCCGACGGCCTTCACCCCGGTCGACACCGCCCGTTTCGGCGGCTGCGGCCAGAGCTGCGGCCCCGTACGCCCGCAGCCCGACAGGGACGACGACTCCGACGGCGAGCTCGAGGACACCGACATCGGCACCATCCAGGACTGATCTCGGCCGGGCCCGGACGGACGTTCCGCGGCCACCTGGTCACCAACCTTTTCGCCATGCCCGGCAGGACGGCCGGGCATGGCGGCCCGGTTCCGGGGACGGCCGGCGCGCGGGCAGCAGGTTTCCAGGTAGTCGGATACGGCGTATCGGACCGGTAAATATGGCGTGATCCACATCCGGCACAGAAACCTCTGCCGATTACCAGTGCCTCTAGCTGAGCAGATTCGGCGGGCGTCCGCACAATGGGACGCACTCCTAGCAAAGGCCCTATTAACAGCGGCGAAACATTGGTAACGTGGGAGCGCTCCCAGGATCTTTCCGCGAGGTGCTCCATGACCGAGCAGCCCACACTGGCACAGGTGGCGGCCGCTGCAGGGGTTTCCCCCGCGACCGCATCTCGAGTCCTCACAGGCTCGGTGCGGGTCAGTACCTCGACCCGCAGGCAAGTCTACGACGCCGTGTCCCGCATGGGATACGTCCGCCAACGCGCTCCCCGGGGAACGGCCGCCAAGACCATGGCCGACGGCGTCACGGCGGTCATCTGCGACCATCTTCCCCGGCTCTTCTCCGAGCCCTACTACGCCCGGCTGCTGTCCGCGGCCGGCGCGGTGATCGCCGAACACGGCACCCATCTCATGGTGACCACCGTCACCCCGACCTCCTCCACGCTGCCCGTCCTGTCCGGGGCGGTCCTCATCGTGGGCGCCAGAGAGCGGCATCCGCTGGCGATCAAGTTATCCACCTCGGGCGTCCCGGTGCGCAACATCGGCCGGCCGCCCCACGACCTCAAGCTCCCCTACGCCGACGTGGACAACCTCGACGGCGGACGGCAGGCGGCCGAGCACTTCCTCCTCACGGGCCGCCGTAATGTCGCCGCCATCGGCGGGCCGCCCTCCTTACCCGCGGCCCGTGACCGGCTGGAGGGTCTCGTACGGACTCTCCAGGCGGCAGGGGCCCCAGACGTCCCGGTGGCCTACGGCGACTTCACCGCCGCATCGGGCACCCACGCCATGCAATGGCTGTTACGCCACGCACCAGGACTGGACGCCGTCTTCGTCGCATCGGACCTGATGGCGGCCGGCGCCATCCAGGCACTGCGCAGAGCCGGCCGGAAGGTCCCGGCGGACGTCGCGGTGATCGGGTTCGACGACGCACCGGTCGCCAGGCACACCGCACCCGCACTGACCACCATCCGCCAGCCCGTCGAGGAACTCGCCACAGTCGCCACCCGGCTGCTCCTCACGGGGGCCGCCGGAATCGACCCCGTACTCCCCACGGAACTGGTCGTCCGTGAGTCGGCTTGAGCCTGGGGATGTGCTGGCCCGCAGGTATCTGTTGCTGGACCCGCTGGCCCGCGGGGGCATGTCGGTCATCTGGCGTGCCTTCGACCAGTCCCTGCACCGCATGATCGCGGTGAAGGTGCTGACCGCCTCGCTGCACACCGACCATGGCGAGCGGGTCAGCGTACGCAGCGAGGCCCGCGCCGCCGCCAAGTTCATCCATCCGGACTCGATCGAGATCTACGACTACGGCGAGACCGTCACCACGAGCGGCGGGGTGGCGGCCTACGTCGTCATGCCGCTGCTCGACGGCACGCCGCTGGCCGAGCGCATCGAGCGGGGCCCGCTGCCGTGGACCGAGGCGGCGGGCATCGCGCTGCGGCTGGCGCGGGTCCTGATGGCCGGGCACGCGCTCGGCCTGATCCACAGGGACGTCACGGCGGAGAACGTGCTGCTCACCGCCGGCGGCCCCAAGCTGCTCGACTACGGCATCGCCGCCTGGGCCGGAGACCCCGACGACGACCGCGGCACCCCTCCTTACGTCGCTCCCGAACGGCTGCGGGGCGCGCCGACCCATCCCGCGGTCGACGTCTACGCCCTGGGCGTGCTGCTGTTCACCATGTTCACGGGGCGGACGCCGTACCCGGAGACCACGTGGGAGGAGATCGAGGCGGCTCGCAGGACGGATCCGCCGCCCCGGCCCCCCGGGGTGCCGCACGCGGTCGCCACCCTGTGCCAGCGCTGCCTGGCGCACCAGCCGGAGGAGCGGCCCACGGCGGCGGAGATCGTCGCGGCGCTGACCTCGGCGCTGGGCACCGCACGGCTGGGGCAGCACGTCAGGCGCGGCCTCACCGTCGCGGGCTCCGCGGCGGTCGCGCTGTCCGTCCTGCTGTGGTTCCAGCAGACGGAGCTCAAGCCGCCGGAGAAGGCGGCCGAGCCGTCACCCTCCGCCACGGCCCGGCTGGTCGAGAGCTCACCGGCCGCGGTGACCACCGTCGAGGAGGCCGTGACGGGTTTCAGGACCGTGCTGGAGGCCAAGACCCCGTGCGGCGCGACCGACGCCGACGTGGTGCTCGACCTCAAGCAGGTCCTGTACGACTCCGTGGCGCCGCACGGCCCTTCCGAGTCGAAGACCGACCACCTGCGCCGCAAGCTCTCCGACCGGCTGCGGGAGGGCCGGCTGTCACCTGCCTGCCTGAGCGAGCTGCAGGCCAGGCTCGACGACATCGACAGCGCGCTCCAGCGGGATTGATGAGGGGTACGGCAGCACCCGCCGCACCCCTCCACGCCCGGGTCGCGCCCCTCGCAAAGCACGCCCGCGCGAGCTCATCCGCCCGTGATCACGCGCAGGTGTAGCCCGCGGGCACCTGCGTGTTCCCGGCCGGCCGGCTCGCCTGGTAGCCGAAGCTGGTGGCGGCGCCGGGTCCGATGGCGCCGTTGTGCGCCAGGTTCCTGACCGTGACGGTGCCGCCGCTGACGGTGTAGCCGGCGTTCCACATGCCGGTGATCGTGTGGCCGGCGGGGAGCGCGAACGTGACCGTCCAGCTCGTCCTGGCCGTGGTGCTGGTGACGGTCACCGGCTGGATGACGTAGCCGCTGTCCCAGGCGTTCTGGGTCGTGGGGGTCACCGAGCAGCTTCCGCCGCCCCCGCCGGACAGCGTGGTCACGGTGACCGTGCCGGACTCCGGCGAGAGGTTGCCCGCGCCGTCCCTGGCCCGCACCCGATAGCGGTAGGCGGTGGCGGGGGTCAGGCCCGTGTCGGTGAAGGAGGTCGTGGTGCCGCCGCCGACCCTGGTGAAGGTGTCGCCGGTCGCGCGCAGGACGTCGTAGCCGGCCAGGCCGCTGCCGCCGGTGTCGGTGGAGGCGCCCCACGTCAGGGTCGTGCCGGTCGAGGTGGTGGCCGAGGCGACGGGGTTGCCCGGCGTGCTCGGCGGCGTGGTGTCGGTGCCGCCGCCGGAGGTGCCGAAGGAGAAGGAGTTGACCGCGAGGCCCGCGCCGCCGACCCAGGGCTCGAAGCCGGCCTGCACGCTGGTCAGGTACCAGGACCGCTGCGCGTGGCCGCGGCTGATCGCGTCGGCGTAGAAGGTGTCGATCGCGAAGTCGAGCGAGGAGGTGGCCGAGGTCCGCACGTACGAGATCACGTTCCAGCCGATGTTGCCGAACCAGACCTGCCAGGTGCCGCCGGCCAGGTTCACGGTGCCGACCTGCGAGCCGACGGGCTGGATCGAGCCCTGCTTGTTCAGCCAGATCATGATCTCGGCGCCGGTGTTCTGCCCGTCGGTGCGCGGCGTGGGGTCGAACCAGATGTCGTAGGCCGCGTCCCAGGTGCCGCTGCTGGGGTACGTCATGCTCACGCTGGAGCGCAGCGACCCGAACCCGCCCGCGCTGGCCTGCATGGGCAGGTTGCTGCCGGTGCTGCAGTTGGCGTAGTGGCAGCCGGCGTAGATCGCCGGGTAGGAGGCCGGAGCGCCGTTCGTCGGCTTGTTGTGCGCGGCCTGGGTGACGGTGAAGCCGCCGCTCTGGTTGACGTCGATGCACTGTGCGGTGTCGGCGCCCCAGACGTTGTTGATCACGACGTAGCGGCCGCTCTGGACGGTGGTCGCGCCGTACTTCTCGCACAGCACCGGTGCGGCCTGTGCCGGGGCGGCGAACAGGCCGACGGCCAGTAACGCGCCGATGATCAGGTAGATGTGCACGTGCCTCATGGCATGTTGCTCCCGCCTCTGCGAAGCCAAGGATAGCTGGGAGCGCTCCCACCGCAAGACTCCAGGCCGCGCGGGCAGAGGGCAAGCAGGCGTGACACCCGACCGGCCGCGGCGGCACGGGCCACCAGGGGAAACCGTGACCAAGATCGGCTGAAAGTTTCACAGCGCGTTGTCGGATGCCTGCCGGGCGTGATTCAATGCGCTGGCCGGGCGGGCTGATCGTGGGCAGGTTTCCTCTGTCGTCAGTGCAAGGGAATCCCCATGAAGTTATTCAAGTCGGCGGCGTTCACCGCCGTCATGGTTCTGATCACCACTGTCCTCATGGTGCCCACGCAGGCACAGGCGCACGGGGTCTCGATGTTCCCCGGCGCCCGCACGTTCCTGTGCTGGCAGGACGGCCTGCGGGAAAACGGGCAGATCCTCCCCTACAACCCCGCGTGCGCGGCCGCCGTCAACCAGAGCGGCGCGACCCCTCTGTACAACTGGTTCGCGGTGCTGCGCTCCGACGGCGCCGGCCGGACCTCCGGATTCATCCCCGACGGGCAGCTGTGCAGCGGCGGCACCGGCGGGCCCTACGATTTCTCGGCCTACAACGCGGTCCGCTCCGACTGGCCGCTGACCCACTTGACCTCGGGCGCCAGCATCCAGATGCGGCACAGCAACTGGGCGCAGCACCCCGGGGCGTTCAACTACTACGTCACCAAGAACGGCTGGAACCCGGACGGGCCGCTGAAGTGGTCTGACCTGGAGCCGTTCGGCAGCGTCACCAACCCGCCCGCCAACGGCGGTCCCGGCGGGCTCAACTACTACTACTGGAACGCCCAGCTCCCGTCCGGCAAGACCGGCCGGCACATCATCTACACGCACTGGATCCGCTCGGACAGCAACGAGAACTTCTACAGCTGCTCCGACGTCGTCTTCGACGGCGGCAACGGCCAGGTCACCGGGGTCGGCCCCGGCGGCAGCACGCCCACGGCCACCCCGACGGTCACGCCGACCGGCCCGACCCCGACGGGTGCCTGCACCGCCACCTGGAAGGCCACGAACACCGGCTGGGCCGGCCACTTCCAGGGCGAGGTGACCGTGAAGAACACGAGCACCGCCGGCATCAACGGCTGGACGGTCAACTGGACCTACAGCGGCGGCCAGGGCTTCGACGGCGCACCCTGGAACGGCGTGCTGAGTGGCCAACCGCCGAACGTGTCGGTCAAGAACGCCGGCTACAACGGGCAGCTGGCGCCCAACGCGACCACCACGTTCGGATTCAACGCCACCGGCTCGATCCCGAGCCCCGCACCTACCCTGACCTGCACCAGCCCGTGACAAGAACGCGTCGCGGGCTTGTCGCGGCGATCGTCACCCTGGCCAGCCTGACCCTGGCCGGGGTGATGTTCTTCGCCGCCAGGCAGCCGTCGTCACAGCTGAACGAAGAGCTCGCCGCCCAGGTGACGCTCATACTCGAGCAGGCCTCGCCGGACGAGCACCACGCCCACGGCCACAGCTTCGACTCCCGGGTCGTCTGCGCCGTGGAGCCCTTCGGCACCGAGCCGGCGGACGCCACCTCCCTGGTGGAGGTGCGGTGGGTCTACGCCCGCCACATGTGCGCGGTCACCGGCGCCGGCACCGACTGGGCGTCCTCCGTGCGGGCCTCAGGCCCCATCGCCGTGAAGGTGGACATCCCACCCCAGATCAGGGTTCCGGAGCCGGGAGAGGGCTATCCGGACCGCGTCAGGCGGCTCATTCCCGCCCGCTACCACGAGCAGGCGTTCGCCGAGTTCGAGAGCGAGGACGCCATCGACGCCGCTCGCGAGCGGTTCGCGCAGATCATCTCCGCGAAGTGAACGCAAACGGACGCGACCGGCTGGAAAGCCGGCCGCGTCCGTCCCATCCGGGCGGGATGGTGTCCTGAGCAGGGTTGTGGAGTTGGGCCTCACCTCCTCATACGCAGCCGGACGCCTGTGTGTTCAGAAGGTGCGTGCGGAAGATGCTCAGTTGGCGCAGGTGTAGCCGGACGGGACCGAGGTGTTGCCGTTCGGGCGGCCGGCCTGCAGGCCGAAGCTGGTGCTCGCGTTCGGCGCCAGCGTGCCGTTGTAGCTCAGGTTCTTGGCCGTCACGGTCTGCCCGCTGACCGTGACCGCGGCGTTCCACGAGCCCGTGAGCGTGTGCCCGGCCGGCAGCGTGAACGTCACCGTCCAGCTCGTCTTGGCGGACGTGCTGGTGTTGGTCACGGTCACGGGCTGCACGACGTACCCGTTGCCCCACTGGCTCTGCACGGTGCCCGCGGCCGTGCACCCGCCACCGCCGCCGCCGCTCAGCGTCGTGAACGACGCGGTCGGGGACTGGGCGGACTGGTTGCCCGCGGCGTCCCTGGCCTTCACGTACACCTGGTACGCGGTCGCCGCCGACAGCCCGGTCAGCGTGATCGAGTTCGTGGCCGTGCTGCCGAGCGAGGTGCCGGTCGAGGTGTAGACGTCGTAGCCGGCCACGCCCACGTTGTCCGTCGAGGCCGTCCAGGTCAGGGTGGCCCCCGACGAGGTGATGTTCGACACCGCCGGCGTGCCGGGCGTGCTCGGCGGGGTCGGGTCGGTGGTGCCGCCGCCGTAGATCGAGGCCTGCTTCGAGGTCGCCGCGATGCCGTTGGCGCCGTTGAACAGCCGCTGGCCCCAGGAGGTGAGCTGGGTGACGTCGAAGTTGGTGACCTGGTCGAGGTACTCGACGCCGCCGCCGTTGCCGCTCCACGACCAGCCCAGGTAGCCGAGCCCGCGGCTCACGGCCTGCGCCATGATCGTGTCCTCGTCGGGGTCTCCGTCGGAGTGGTTGAAGCCGAACTCGCCGATGACCAGCGGCAGCCCGGCGGTCTTGAACGCGTCCAGGTACGCGTTGATCTCCGCGGCCGTGTCGTAGACGCCGTACATGTGGATGGAGAAGATCGTGTTCTTGGCGGGGTCGCTGTCGAAGACCGTGCGCGCGCTGTCGCGCATGGTGCCCTGCCAGTCCTGGCCCCAGTTGGGCGCGTCCACCATCAGCGCGTGCTCGAAGCCGTTGGTCCGCAGCTTCTGGATCGCGGCCGACGTGGCGGCGGCCCAGCCGGGGGTGACGGCGTTGTTGCCGACCGGCTCGTTGCCGATGTTGACGATGACGTAGTCCTCCTGGCCGACCAGGGCGGACTTCACGCTGATCCAGTAGTTCGCGGCCTGGTCGAGGGTGTAGGCGCCGCTCTGCTCGCCGTACCCCGTGGTGTCGTGGTTCTCCAGCACGCAGATGAGCTTGTTCTGCTTGCAGAGCGCGACGACGTTGGCCACGTCGGCGGCGGTGTTCGCGGTCCAGCGGCCGCCGCTGAGCACGACCCGCACGGTGTTGGCCTTGAGCGACTTGATGTCGGCGAACGCCTTGGTCTGCGTGGCGTACCAGGTGTGCGCGTGGCTGGTGCCGCGCATGACGAACTCCTGGCCGTTCGACTCCAGGATCTTCGTGCCGCTGACGCGCAGGCCGGTGGCGGCGCCGGCCGGGGCGGCGGGCAGGATCAGGACGGCCGCGAGCACGGCCAGCGCGGTGAACAGTGATTTCATGTGCTGCCTTTCCCTGAGCTGTGGAGCCGCCCCCGTCGCTGCTGCGACGAGGGCGGAGTCTTCGCTCAGGCGGGGGTGCAGGTGATCGGGTCGGGAGTGGCGGGGGTGCCGTTGGCGATGAGGCCGAACGTGGCGGTCGCGTTCGGCGCGAGCGCGCCGTTCCACGCCTCGTTCCTGACGGTGACGGTCGAGCCCGACACCGTGTGCCTGCCGCCCCAGAGCTGGGTGATCGAGCCGGCGGAGGTCCAGGAGACCGTCCAGGCGGTGGTCGCCGCGGTGCCGGTGTTCTTGACCGTCACCTCGGCCTGGTAGGCGCCGCTCCACGAGCTGGTCACCTTGAAGGTGGCCGTGCACCCGCCGGCGGGCGCGCTCGTGGTGGTGAACGCCGTGCCGTCCGAGGCCGCCGAGCTGTTGCCCGCCGCGTCCCTGGCCACCACGCTCACCGTGTAGGACGTCGCGGGGGTGAGCCCGCTCAGGTCGAAGGACGTGCCCGTGGCCGTGCCTGCCTTGGTGGACCCCAGGTAGACGTCGTAGCCGCTCACGCCCACGTTGTCCGTGGACGCCGCCCAGCTCGCCTTCGCGGCCGAGGCGGTGATCCCGGACACCGTCGGCTTGCCCGGCTTGCTGGGCGGCGTCCCGTCCACCGTGCCCGTAGTGGTGAACGTCGTTCCGTCGGACGGCGCCGAGGTGTTGCCCGCCGCGTCCCTCGCCACCACGGTGGCGGTGTAGGACGTGGCAGGGGTGAGCCCGCTCAGGTCGAAGGACGCGCTCGTGGCCGTGCCTACCTTGGTGGACCCCAAGTAGACGTCGTAGCCGCTCACGCCCACGTTGTCCGTGGAGGCGGTCCAGCTCAGCTTCGCCGCGGAGCCCGTGATCCCGGATACCGCGGGCTTGCCCGGCTTGCTGGGCGCTGTGTCGTCCTCTTCCTCCGGACCGGGGGGCTCACCCCAGATCTTGGTGGCGCCGCTGTACAGGGTGATGTGGCTGGTCCGCACCGGCGTCGTGCCGGGCGTCGTGGGGATGCCGGCGTAGGACCAGTCGTTGGCGGGATCCCACGTGCCGGCGCTGGTGATCCTGAACTGCACCTCCCTGCGGTGCTGCGACTGCCCCGCCGGCGCGATGGCCTGGCCCGAGCAGTCGATGTCCACGTAGTACGTGCTCCCGCTCGCCTGGTGCAGCGTGGGCGCCTTGCACTGCGTGTAGGCCGACGACACGCTGATCTGCGACGCGGTCGTGGTGCCGTCGAGGGTGAAGTAGTAGCGGAACGAGCCGTCGGACAGGACCCGCGCGGGCCAGGCCGACTGGTTGCGGACGATGGCCTTGATCTCCGTGAAGGTCGTGCCCGAGGCGTTCACGCCCGCCTCGACGAAGATCTCGGGGCCGTCCGGGGTCTCCGCCACCGGGAAGTTCGCCGCCGGGGCGCCGCCGTACTCCTTGTAGAGCCTGGCCAGCGCGCTGGTGAAGCCGGCGTTGTAGTCGGTGGCGACCTCGTTCATGACGTAGTCGTCGCGCTTGTCGGTGTAGGCGTCGTTCGGGTCGGGCGGGCCGCCGACGAGGGCGCCGTACAGGGTGTGGCGGGTCTGCTCGGGGTTGGTGATCTGGTCGGTCCACGAGCCGTGCGCCGTGCGGTGGTGGGGGTTCTTCGGCGGGTTGGCGCCGAAGCCGATGAGATAGGAGGAGTTGCGCGGGTTGTCGCCGAGCGCGTAGTTGATCTGGCGGACCGCGAAGTCGTGGTAGCGGGCTTTGCGCGTGGCGTCGGTGATCGCGTCACTGTGCACGAGCGCGGCGAACGAGGTGTTGGCCGCGTACCGCAGCGAGCCCCACCGGTCGAGCACGGCCTGGCCGCCCGGCGAGTACGCCACCTTCGCGCCGTTCACGCCGACCGTCCACCAGTCGAGCCAGCGGTTGGCGTCGTCCAGGTACTGCTGCTTGCCGGTCAGCTTGTGCAGCAGCACGTATGCACCGTACGACTTGTCGTCCCAGGCGATCGTCCACTTGTAGGACTTGGTGGTGGTCTGTGGCTCGGTGCCCAGGTTGGCATAGCCGCTCTCGGCCTTGGCCAGGTAGGAGGCGTCGTTCGTGGCCCGGTAGAGCCAGATCGCACCCCACACCAGCTCGTCGTTGTAGCCGCTCCAGGAGTTGTAGTAGCCCTGGGCGTCGCTGATGCACTCGCTGTACTTCTTCCTGACCGTGTCGGCGAAGGAGTAGAGCTGCTTGGCGTGCGTCACCAGCGTGTCGGCATAAGACGGATTTGTCGGGCGGAAGACGATCGAGGAGGCCGCCATCGCCGCCGCCGTCTCCCCCGCCAGGTCCGACCCGCCGCACGACGCGTCGATCTTGTACGCCGGCCGCGTCATCGACATCGCCTCGGCCGGACCCCACCAGGCGTGGTCCGTGCCGCCGTTGCCGACCTGCCCGTAGAGCACGCTCGGCGACGGGTGGGCCTTGATGAAGTAGTCGTTGACGAACTTGAGGTTGTCGAGCAGGTGGGTGAGCTGGCCGGAGGAGGCGTAGGCGTCGCGGTAGTCGACCGCGCCCCAGGCCAGCATGGTGGCGGAGAACGCCATCGGGAAGCCGAACTTGACGTGGTCGCCCGCGTCGTACCAGCCGCCCGTGAGGTCCACGCCGACGTCCTTGCCGTCGTTCAGCCCGGAGTCGCCGCGCCAGCCGACGCGGCTCCAGGCGGGCTTCGCGCCCGACTGCTGGGCCTCGTAGAAGAACAGCGACTTCTGCAGGGCCTCGCCGTAGGCGAAGGCGGGTGCGGCGGCGCGGGCCGCCGGCCCCACCCCGGCAAGGGGCAGGACCAGCGACACCGCGGCTATCAGTGCTGCTTTTCTCACGGGAAGAGCCGCCCGTACTCGGCCAGGGCGACGGCGACGTCCACCTGCGCCCAGAATCGGTGGTAGTTGAAGACCGGCGCGGGGCCCGTGCCGCTCAGGAACGCGTTGACCCTCGGCCAGTCAGGGTCGTTCCGGTAGAAGGACCTGATGGAGATAAAGGTCGAGCTGGAGTTGATCGTGTCGCCGTTCGGCATCTCGCCGCTCCAGCCGGAGGGCACGTACACCGCGTCGTCGATGCGGTTGTAGTCGGTCTTGGTCTCCGGCACCGACACGCCCTTGGCGTCCCGCTTGGCCCAGACGCCGTCGAGCAGCGCCTTGGCCATGTTCCGCGCCGCCGTGTTGTTCGCCTTGGCCGCGTAGTACATGAGCGCCTTGGCGTACGAGCCGGCCACGCCCACGTCCTGGGTGTAGTCGGCGATGGTCACGTGCAGGCCCGGGTTGGCCGGGGGCATGCCGCTGGTGGCGCTGAAGTTGCCGGCGGGCTGGCCGGTCCACCGCAGCGTGGACGGGATCTGGTACGAGCCGTCCGCGTTGATGGTGGTGTTGGCCATCGCCCACGTGACCCACTTGTCGAGCAGGGCCTTGGCGTCGGCGTTGCCCGAGGCGTAGTAGAGCTCGGCCACCCGCTCCATCGTCCACGCCTGGAAGCCGAACCACTGGTTCGACGGCGGGTCGTGGTAGACGGGCTGCCAGTCGTAGGCCATGCCGTGGAACTTCGGCAGGCTCGTGGGCGGCGCCGCGTAGTGGCCCTCCCAGCTGTTGGTCGCACCACCGGCGATGGCGCCCTCGGCCGACTGCAGCCAGGTGTAGAACTGCAGCTGGCGGGTGAGGCTGGTGCTCCAGTCCGCCGCGCCGGTCGCGCTCTTGGGCTTGAGCTCCGCCACGTTCGACAGCGCCCAGGCCGCGAACGGGTTCTGGTAGCCGGAGTGGTTGTGGCTCGACCCGATGCGCCAGGCCCAGCCGGCGTTGGAGTCGGTCGCGCCGCCCCAGGCGTAGTACCAGCTCAGCAGGTAGTTGGAGGCGTTCTTGCCGGTCCCGGCCGGGCACGAGGGGCTCGTGCACCCGGGCTGCTTGAAGTACTTGTCGTACATCGCGTAGCGCAGGTAGTCGCCCATCTTGGCGGCCTTGCCGACCGACGCGGAGATCTGCGACTGCTTGCCCTGCGCCGTGGCCCAGGTCTGCGCCCAGTACGCCACCTGCACCGCGCGGGCGTCGGCGTCGGGGGCGTTGGTGTACTTCCACTGCTTGGCGTAGGAGCTGTCCTTGATGAACAGGTCCAGGTAGCCGTTGGCGCCACCGTGGGCGAAGGTGTCGCAGGACGGCTGCGGGATCGTCTCGAAGACCGACTCCTCAGGGCCGCGCTGGTAGGTGTTGATGTAGGCGGGCTTGGTCGTGCCGTCGCCGCAGCGGCCGAAGCCGTAGGTGTTGTCGACGTCGAGCAGCCAGTGCATGCCGTAGATGTCGCGGGTGCCGTACGCGGTCTGGAGCTCACTCGCGATCGGGTCGGTGCCCACCGAGACGCTGGAGTCGATCTGCGTCGGGTAGCTGTTGATCGTGTTGTACTCGGCCGCGTACGTCGCCGGCTTCGAGGCGTTGTAGAAGGAGTTCGTCGGCTGGTCGGCCGTGGCCGGGATGATGTACTTCTCCATCGAGGCCCAGGCGTTGTTGAACTTCGTCCAGTCGCCGGTGACCTGGCCGTAGGTCGCCTCCAGCCACAGGTAGTAGCTGTAGGCCTCGGACGTGGTCTCGTGCCCGTGGTCGGGCGCCTCGACCATGAACGTCTCGACCGAGTGGTACGGCACGCCCTCGGGCGAGAAGTAGCCGTTGGCCGGGTCGTGCAGCTCGTTGTAGAGCTCGACGAAGCGCTGGACGTACTGGTTGCTGCCGCCGACGTCGTCATCGGCCTCGCTGGCGGCGACGTCGACCGCGGTGTAGCCGGTGGCGCTCACCCTGATGACGGCCGAGCCGCTCGTCGTGTCCGTGTCGTTGGCCGCGGCCAGCGTCACGTTCTGCGCGGTGTTCCAGTTGGACGGCGTGAACGTCAGGCTCGCGCCGCCGGAGACCGTGATGTCGGTGTCACCGCTGGCGCGTGCCGTGGTGACGGTCACGTTGGCGGAGGGCGCCTGCGACAGCTTCACGCCGAAGGTCGCGCTGCCTGCCTCTGGGACGGACAGGGTCAGCGGGCTCACCACGAGCGCGGGGCCCGTGTTCTGCCCGACGGTGATCCCGACGGGCGCCGAGGTGGTGGTCGCGCCACCGTTGTCGGTCGCCCTGGCGGTGATCGAGTAGCTGCCCGCCGCGACGTTCGTCCAGCTGTAGGTGTACGGCGAGGACGTGTCGGTGCCCAGCAGCGTGGAGCCCTGGTAGAAGTCGACCTTGGCCACGGTGCCGTTGGAGTCGGAGGCCGTCGCCGCGATCGGCACGGTGGCCGGCGCGGTGAAGGTCTGCCCGGCGGTCGGCGAGGTCAGCGACACGGTCGGTGCCGGGTTGGCGGCGCCGCAGGTGACTCCGTTGACGCTGAAGGAGGTCGGGTTCGGGTTGCTGCCCGACCAGGTGCCGTTGTAGCCGATGGAGACGGAGGCCCCGGTGCCGAGGTTTCCGTTGTAGGGCATGTTCGTGCCGGTGATCCGGGTGCCCGACTGGCTCCAGTTCGCGCCCCAGCCCGTGGGCGTGTACTTCTGCGTGGTCGTCGGATAGTCGAAGGCCAGCGACCAAGACGTGATCGGGTCGCCGGTGTTCTTCAACGTGATGCTCGCGGTGAAACCGCCCTGGCCAGGGCTGCTCGTCCACGAATTGGCGGTGTAGGTCACGTCGCAGGCCACTGCCGCCTGGGCGGGACCTGCCGCCAAAGCCGTGGTCACGCCGGCGACGAGGACGAGGCTCGTGGCCACGGCGAGCCGCCTCGATAAGCGCAGCAAAACGGAAGGAGGTCTGTACTTCACGGGATCTCCATGGGAGTAGGGGTGTGGGAGCGCTCCCAAAGGGGATTGTGGGTGCCATCGCGCGTATGTCAACGGAATGGCATTTCGGTAACCCCCGTGTTTCCTCTCACCAGGCTGCCCGGGATGAAAGTTTCATCCATGTTCAGGGGCATTCAACGAGCATGCGGGGCGGCAGACGCCTCCGCGACGGGCGCCCGCTGTACACGGCTCCGAGTCCGGCAGACCATGGGAGCGCTCCCAGCCACCTAGCACTGGAGATGATCGCTCGTGAGACTCCACCGCGGCCTACGCAAATGGGTCGTGACCATGACCGCCGCGAGTACCGCGGCCTTAGGGCTCGTCGCGGGCCAGACCACGGCCGCGAACGCCGCCGTCGCCTGCGACGTGACCTACACAGCCAACTCGTGGACGAGCAGCCCTGGTCAGGGCGGTTTCACCGCGAGCATCACGTTGAAGAACACCGGCGACCCCATCACGTCATGGTCGCTGGGCTTCGACTATCCGACCACCGGTCAGAAGTACACCCCCACAGGCTGGGGCGCCAACTGGAGCCAGTCGGGCACCCGGATCACGGGCACGAACATGCCCTACAACGGCAGCCTGGCCACCGGCGCGTCCGTCTCCATCGGCTACAACGGCACCTGGACCGGCAGCAACCCGAACCCGACCTCGTTCAGCGTCAACAACACCACCTGCGGCGGCACGAACCCGACGACCCCGTCGGTGGTCACCTCGGCCAGCTCGGTCGCGGTCAACGAGGGCGGCACGGCGACGTTCACGGCCAGGCTCTCCTCGGCCCCCACCGCCAACGTGACCGTCACCACCGCGCGCACCAGCGGTGACACGGACCTGTCCGTCAGCTCGGGCGGCTCGCTGACCTTCACCCCGTCCAACTGGAACACCGCCCAGACGGTCACCCTGGCCGCGGCCCAGGACAGCGACACCGCCGCTGGCACGGCCGCGTTCAGCGTGGGCGGCAGCGGCGTGACCGCCGCCACGGTCAACGCGACCGAGGTGGACGACGACGCCACCGTGGAGCAGTCGATCATGGTGACGCCGACCGCGGTCACCGTGCCCGAGGGCGCCACCGCCACCTACACCGTGCGCCTGGCCGCGCAGCCGTCCTCGAACGTGACCGTCACCTCGACGGCGGGCAGCGGCGACACGAACATCACCGTCTCCTCCGGCGCCAGCCTCACCTTCACCTCGGCCAACTGGAGCACCCCGCAGACGGTGACCCTGGCCGCGGCGCAGGACTCCGACAACACCAACGGCACCCGGCCGATCACCGTCGCCTCCTCCGGCCTGACCAGCAGGACGGTCACCGCCACCGAGGCCGACGACGACGGCGGGACCAACCCCGGCACCCACGTCGAGAACCCGTACGCCGGAGCGACCGGCTACGTGAACCCGAACTGGCGCACCAAGGCCGCGGCCGAGCCCGGTGGCTCCGCGGTGGCCAACACCTCCACGGCCGTCTGGCTGGACCGCATCGCGGCCATCGCCGGCTCCTCCTCGGCCATGGGCCTCCAGGCGCACCTGGACGAGGCCGTCAGGCAGGACGCCGCCAACGGCTCCGCGCCGCTGACCATCCAGTTCGTCATCTACGACCTGCCCAACCGCGACTGCTCGGCGCTGGCCTCCAACGGTGAGCTGCTCATCGCCGAGAACGGGCTCAACCGCTACAAGACCGAGTACATCGACCCGATCGCGGCGATCATGAGCAACTCCGCGTACGCGAACCTGCGCATCGTCACGATCATCGAGCCCGACTCGCTGCCCAACCTGGTCACCAACCTCAGCTTCGCCAAGTGCGCCGAGGCCAACTCGACCGGCGCCTACGTCCAGGGCGTCCAGTACGCGCTGAACAAGCTGCACGCCATCACCAACGTCTACACCTACGTCGACGCCGCCCACCACGCCTGGCTGGGCTGGGACTCGAACTTCAACCCGTCGGTGAACATCTTCTACAACACCGCCGCGGGCACCACCGCGGGCGTGGACAGTGTGGACGGCTTCATCACCAACACCGCCAACACCTCCGCGACCAAGGAGCTGTACTTCAACATCAACACGACCGTGAACGGCCAGTCGGTCCGCCAGTCCAAGTGGGTGGACTGGAACTGGTACGTGGACGAGACCACCTTCGCCCAGGCCCTGCGCACCGCGCTCATCGCCAAGGGCTTCCGGCAGGGTCTCGGCATGCTGATCGACACCTCGCGCAACGGCTGGGGCGGCAGCGCCCGCCCGACCGGGCCGAGCACCTCGACCGTCCTGGAGACGTTCGTCAACCAGTCGCGCATCGACCGTCGCATCCACGCCGGCAACTGGTGCAACCAGAGCGGCGCGGGCATGGGCGAGCGGCCGAAGGCCAGCCCCGACACCGGTCTGGACGCCTACGTCTGGATCAAGCCTCCGGGTGAGTCCGACGGCGCCAGCACGGACATCCCGAACGACGAGGGCAAGAAGTTCGACCGGATGTGCGACCCGACCTACACCGGCAACAGCCTGAACGGCAACAACATGTCCGGCGCGCTGCCCAACGCGCCGCTGTCGGGCCAGTGGTTCTCCGCGCAGTTCCAGGAGCTGCTCAGGAACGCCTACCCGCCGATCAGCTGAAAGCTCAAGGGGCCCGGACCTTGGACCGGGCCCCTGACCGGACCGAGGGGCCCGCCTGACCCGGGTCCCTCAGCCCTCGAAGGAAGCCCGGATTACGATCCGGGCCTTCTTCAGCCCTCGGAGGAGGCTCGGACCTGGGTCCGGGCCTCCTTCGCTATCGGGCCTTGCGCCACTCCGACACGATCGCGTCGGCGTCGAAGGGCATCAGATTGAGCGGCGGCCCCGACAACCCCGTCCTGATCGCCTTGCGGATCTTGTCGTTGACGTCCTCGACGATCCGCCGTGCCTCGGCCTCGGTCCTGGCCCCGCGCGCCTCGGCCAGCGCCTCCTCCGCCTCCTTGCGCAACGCCAGCGTGGGCGGCAGCGGCATGGACAGCCCTTCGCTCTCCAGCTTCTGCTTGATCCACCACATCTCGTCGTGATGCCGGTCGAGGCCGGGCAGCGGCTTGCCGGCGCCCGGCAGGTCGTCGAACTGGCCGCGCTCCTCCGCCTCGCGGATCTGCCGGTCGACCCAGCTCTCGAAGGGAAGTCCAGCCGGCTTGCGCTCGCTCACGTGGCACTCCTCACGCCAGATTGTGACTTGGGGCGATCGGGCCGCGCCAGCCGAGCACGGCCTCGGTCATGCGGACGGACGCCACCGCCGCGGCCACGTCGTGCACGCGCAGGATGCGGGCGCCCTTGACGATGGACAGGACGTTGGCGGCGATCGTGCCCTCGGTCCGCTCCCCCTGCGGACGGTCGAGCGTCTCCCCGATGAAGTCCTTGTTGGACAGCGCCACCAGCGTCGGGTAGCCGATCGCGGTGATCTCCTCCAGCCGGCGCGTCAGCTCCAGGGAGTGGAAGGTGTTCTTGTTCAGGTCGTGCCCGGGATCGATGATGATCCGGTCGGCGGCGATCCCCGCCTTCAGCGCGAACGAGACCCGCTCGCGCAGGAAGCCCGCCACCTCGGAGACGACGTCGGAATAGCTCGGCCGGAAGACCCGCCTGCCGGGCCCGCCGAGGCTGTGGGTGACGATCACGGTGACGCCGGCCTCGGCCGCGACCTCGGCGATGCCGGGCTCGCGCAGGCCGTTGGTGTCGTTGATGACGTCGGCGCCGGCCTCGATGGCCGCCTGCGCCACCGCGGCCCGGTGGGTGTCCACGGAGATCACGGCGTCGGTGGCGGCTCTGACCTCGGCGATGACGGGGACGACCCGCTCGATCTCCTCCTCGGCGCCGATCTGCGCCTGGGCCGCGCTGAAGGCGAATCCGCCGATGTCCACCCAGTCGGCCCCGTCGTCCACGGCTTTCACGGCGGCCGCGACGGCCCGGTCGAGCTCGTAGGTGCGGCCCTGGTCGTGGAAGGAATTGGGGGTCCTGTTGACGATGGCCATGATGGCGATCTGGCGCTCGAAATCGAACTCCCGCCGCCCGATGCGCCGGACCGGGGAGATGATCCCTGGGGAAGGCATGTCGCCGCTCACGTACGCGAGCCTACCCGGCGGCGGGCCAGGTCAGCCGGGCGGCGGCGGCGGGCGCCCGGATCAGGCGACGAAGCGGCCGAGCAGGCGCTGGGGCGTCGCCGTGACCCTGATCCGTCTCATGGCCCCGTGCGTGCTGCGATCCGGCCCCTTCGGTAACCGCATGGTGAGCCGGACCTTGGTGCCGCGCGGCCCCGTGTCGAAGTCGGCCGTGTCGCACAACCGGCGGATGAGGTAGATCCCCCTGCCGGTGTAGGACATGTCGGACGGCCGCCGGTGGCCGTTGAGATAGCCGTCCGGGATGCCCGCTCCCCGGTCGGTCGTCTCCGAGCGGATGATCCCGTCGACCGTCCACAGCCTGAAGTGCCCGTGACCGCCGCCGTGCTCCACGGCGTTCACCACGCTCTCGTGCACGGCCAGGACGAAGTCGTCCAGCCGGGGACCGCTCAGCCCGCAGTTCGCCGCCTGTGCGGCGACCTCACGGCGCAGCTTGGTGACATCGCGGAAGTTGAAGGGCTGGGTCAGAAGGGTGCGCATGGCAGTCTCCTTCCACCTTGCCGGGACCCGCCGACGCGCGGAACCACCAGGTGGAGCGCCTTGCCTGAAAAAGAGAGAGGGCACGGCCTGCCTGTGCTGAGAGCCGGTCCGTGCCTGAGATCCATGGCGCTCCTCCGTGTCAACCGACACGCAGGGCCGCACTTCTGGACCTCGCGTACCCTCCTACTTCCCTGGCAAGAAGGAATTACACGCCGCAGTCATCATGGACGTCCGCCCATGCCACTGGCCAGCTCCTTGACCCGGCCGGCCGGACCTCCGTCGGGAGCGAGCGGCGCGGTGTCCATGCCGGCGCCGTCGTGCAGCCCCTCGAACAGCTCGCGCACCGCGTCCCACGACGAGCGCCGCGGCGTCCAGCCCAGCACCTCTTTGGCACGGTCCATTCGCATCACGGGGATGTGCAGGGCCAGTTCGAGCAGGCCGGGCGCGGCGGCCACGAGCCGCAGGTGCCAGCCGGCCGCCACGGCCGCCCTGGCCACGCCCTGCGGGACCGGGACTGTGCGCGCGCCGAGCAGCTGGGCCAGGTCGTGCGCGTCGAGCACGGGCTCGGCGGCCAGGTTGAACGCCCCTCGCACGGGTTTCGTCACGGCCAGCCGGTACGCCTGCGCCGCATCGTCGGCGTGCAGGACCTGCAGCCGCAGCCCGGGGATGTCCGGCACGAACGGGATCCGGCCCGCCCGCATCAGCCGCCGCGGCACGAACGGCCCGCCGAACAGCCTGCGCTGCTCGGTCGCGGCCGCCCGCTGGAAGATGAATCCCGGGCGCATGCGCACCACCCGGATGTTCGGGTGATCGTGCTCGAAGACGTCGAGCACCCGCTCCACGTAGGCCTTCTCGCGCCCGTACGCGGCGCCCGGCCAGCCGTGCGTGGGCCAGCTCTCGTCCACCGGCCGGTCCTTGGGCCCCGGCGAGTACGCCCCCACGGACGAGGCGTGGATCAGCGCGGACACCCCCGCCTCCGCCGCCGCCCGGAACACGCGCATGCTGCCGAGCACGTTCGCCCGCCAGGTCACCGCCGGGCTCCTGGTCGGCTGGAAGAGCCAGGCGAGATGGACCACGGCGTCCGCGCCCTCGAAGATCCGCGCGAGGTCGTCGGTGGCCACGTCGGCCTGCCGCCAGTCGGTGCGGTCGACCCGCCAGCCGGGCAACCGGCGCGCGACCCCCACGATCGAGGTCACGTCGTCGTCCGTGGACAGCGCGCGTACCACGCTGGTGCCGACGTTACCGGTAGCCCCCACCACAACGACTCTCATGAACGCTCCGCTGCCCTCTCCCAGGGCCGCGAAACCCTGCTGACCTGCCAGGTTACGGCTGGAGGAGGATCTTGACCGCGCCATCTGCCTTCTTTTGGAACATCTCATACCCAGCCGGTGCCTGATCCAGCGGCAGGCGGTGAGTGGTCAGGTCCAGCACGCCGAGCGGATCGGCATCGTCGGTCACCAGCGGCATGAGCGCGCTGATCCACCGCTTGACGTGAGCCTGTCCCATGCGCAGCGTGATGCCCTTGTCGAACATGCGCAGCATGGGCATCGGGTCCGTCATGCCGCCGTACACGCCGACGACGGAGATGACGCCGCCCCTGCGTACGGAGTCGATGGCCTGGTTGAGCGCGGCGAGGCGGTCGATGCCCACGTTCGACATCAGCGGTGCGGCCACCGCGTCGGGCAGCATCCCCGTGAGCGTCTGGGCCAGCTTGGCGGCGGGCGAGCCGTGCGCCTCCATGCCGACCGCGTCGATGACCGAGTCGGTGCCGCGCCCCGAGGTCAGGTCGCGGATCTCCGCGGGGACGTTCATGACCTCGCTCGCGTCGACGACCTCGATGCCGTGGCGGCGGGCCATCTCCAGCCGCTCGGTGACGCCGTCCACGCCGATCACCCGGTGGCCGAGGTGGCGGGCGATGCGGGCGCTCATCTGGCCGATGGGGCCGAGGCCGAAGACGGTGACGCTGCCGCGCTCGGGGATGTCCGCGAACGCCACGGCCTGCCAGGAGGTGGGCAGCACGTCGGACAGGTACACGAACCGCTCGTCCGGCGGCCCGGCCGGCACCCTGATCGGGCCGAACTGGGCCTCGGGGACCCTCAGGTACTCGGCCTGCCCGCCGGGGACCCGGCCGTAGAGCTTCGTGTAGCCGAACAGGGCCGCTCCCGTGCCCTGCTCGCGCACCTGGGTGGTCTCGCATTGTGCGTACAGCTCCAGGCCGCACATGTGGCAGTGGCCGCAGGAGATGTTGAACGGGATGACCACGCGGTCACCGGGCTTGAGCGTGCTGATCGCGGGCCCCACCTCTTCGACGATGCCCATCGGCTCGTGCCCGAGGATGTCGCCGTCGGCCATGAAGGGGCCGAGCACTTCGTACAGGTGCAGGTCGGAGCCGCAGATCCCGGTGCTGGTCACGCGGATGACCGCGTCGTTGGGCTCCTTGATGACGGGGTCGGGGACCTCCTCGACTCGTACGTCGCGCTTGCCGTGCCAGGTGACTGCCTTCATGGTGTCTCCTCACCGCAGGTGCACAAATGCCGCATACCCCCACATAGAGCATCAAACAGCCTGGCGTTCCGCCTGGCATAACACCGCGATAGGGGTCTTTTGACACGACCACTCCTCGTGTTCGAGCACGTACCGTGGCGGCACCCCCCAGTACGAGGAGAGTCACCGATGCTCCGCAGAAAGACCGTGACGGCCGCCGTCGCGTTAACCGTCACCCTCATCACCGTCCCGGCCGTCGCGCTGGCCGCCGGCGGCGCCTCAACCCGAGACGACAACCTCTACGCCATGGCCCTGGCGAGCGCGTCCGCCACGGCCGACCCCCCGCGGGGCCTGGTGGACGCGCTCGGCCGCGACCTCGGCCTCACCTCCGAGCAGGCTGCCGCCCGCCTGGTCAACGAGGCCGCCGCGGCCGGCGTGGAGCCCCGGCTGAAGGCGCTGCTCGGGGCCTCCTACGGCGGCAGCTGGGTCACCGGCCCGACCGCCACCCCCGTCACCGCCACCACCGACCCCGCGCAGGCGGCGGCCATCACCGCGGCCGGCGTCGAGGCCCGCGTGGTCACCCGCTCGCTCGCCCGGCTCGACCAGGTCAAGGCCACCCTCGACCGGGCCGCGGCCGCGGCGCCGCGGACCGCCCCCGTCTGGTACGTGGACGTCGTCGAGAACTCCGTCGCCGTCCTGACCTCCACCCCCGCCAAGGCGGCCGCCTGGGTGAAGGCCAGCGGCGCCGACGTCTCGGCCGTCCGCGTCGTGCGCTCGGACGAGCGGCCGGTCACCTACTACGACGTGCGCGGCGGCGACGCCTACTACATCGGCTCGGGCTCGCGCTGCTCGGTCGGGTTCTCCGTGACCAAGGCGGGCTCGCAGGGCGGCTTCGTCAGCGCCGGGCACTGTGGCAGCACCGGCGCGAGCACGTCGGGCTCCAACAGGGTCGCCCAGGGCACCTTCCGCGGGTCCTCCTTCCCCGGCAACGACTACTCCTGGATCGAGGTCAACTCCCAGTGGACCCCGGTCGGCGTGGTGAACGCCTACGGCTCGGGCGTCCTGCCGGTGCGCGGCTCCACGGTCGCCCAGGTCGGCTCCTCGATCTGCCGGTCCGGATCGACCACGCAGTACCACTGCGGCTCGGTGCAGCAGCTCAACACCAGCGTCACCTACTCGCAGGGCACGGTCTCCGGCGTGACCAGGACCAACGTGTGCGCGGAGCCCGGCGACTCGGGCGGCTCGTTCATCTCGGGCGACCAGGCCCAGGGCGTCACGTCCGGCGGCTCGGGCAACTGCGGCTCGGGCGGGACCACGTACTTCCAGCCGGTCAACGAGATCCTGTCCGCCTACGGCCTGACCCTCGCCACCCAGGGCGGCGGCGGCACGGGCTCGCCGACCGTCTCGCCGACGAACCCGGGCGGCACGTGGGCCCCGAACACCGCGTACGCGACCGGCGCCACGGTGACCTACGGCGGGGCGGCGTACCGGTGCCTCCAGGGGCACACCTCGCAGGCGGGCTGGGAGCCGCCGAACGTGCCCGCGCTCTGGCAGCGCGTCTAGGGCCGGAGCGGGAGGCCCGCCCGGCACCGCGGGCTACGGCCGGGCGGCCTCCTGCTCCTCCGCGATGCGCATGGCCTCCTCGACCAGCGTCTCCACGATCTGCGACTCGGGGACGGTCTTGACGACCTCGCCCCTGACGAAGATCTGCCCCTTGCCGTTGCCCGAGGCCACGCCCAGGTCCGCCTCGCGGGCCTCGCCCGGCCCGTTGACCACGCAGCCCATGACCGCCACCCGCAAGGGGTGGGGGAACCCGTCGAGCGCGGCCGTCACCCGGTCCGCCAGCGTGTAGACGTCGACCTGGGCCCGCCCGCAGGACGGGCAGGAGACGATCTCCAGGCTGCGCCGCCGCAGCCCCAGCGACTCCAGGATGCCGATCCCCACCTTGACCTCCTCCACCGGAGGCGCGGACAGCGAGACCCTGATCGTGTCGCCGATGCCCTCGTCGAGCAGCAGCCCGAAGGCCACCGCCGACTTGATCGTGCCCTGCATGAGCGGCCCGGCCTCGGTCACGCCCAGGTGCAGCGGATAGTCGCAGCTCCTGGCCAGCAGCCGGTAGGCCGCGACCATCACCTGCGGGTCGTGGTGCTTGACCGAGATCTTCAGCTCGCGGAACCCATGCTCCTCGAACAGCGAGCACTCCCACAGCGCCGACTCCACCAGCGCCTCGGGGGTGGCCTTGCCGTGCTTGTCCAGCAGCCTGGGGTCGAGCGAGCCGGCGTTGACGCCGATCCTGATCGGCACGCCGCAGTCCGCCGCGGCCCGCGCGATCTCGCCCACCTTGTCGTCGAATTTCTTGATGTTGCCGGGATTGACGCGGACGGCCGCGCAGCCCGCCCGGATGGCCGCGAACACGTAACGCGGCTGGAAGTGGATGTCCGCGATCACCGGGATCTGCGACCTCGCGGCGATGGCGGGCAGCGCGTCGGCGTCGTCCTGGGTCGGCACGGCCACCCTGACGATCTGGCAGCCCGCCGCGGTCAGCTCCGCGATCTGCTGCAGCGTGGCGTCCACGTCGGCCGTGACCGTCGTGGTCATCGACTGCACAGAGACCGGCGCGTCGCCGCCGACCGGCACGTTCGCGACCATGACCTGGCGGGAGACGCGGCGGGAGCGGCGTACGGGCGGGAGCCCGAGGTTCACAGCGGCCATCTGTTCAGCTCCTGTCTGACGGCGTGCGCGACGCCCTGGCCGGTCAGCCCGGCCTCGGTGAGCAGCTCGGACCTGGTGCCCTGCGCGATGAACGCGCACGGCAGGCCCAGGTTGAGCACGTGCTGGCCGGGCCGGCACACCTGCCTGAGCAGGGCGCCGGCCCCTGACGCGGCGATGCCGTCCTCGACCGTGACGACGAGCCTGCTGTCGCGGACGACCTCGCGCAGGCCGGCGGAGACCGGGATGACCCAGCGCGGATCCACCACGGTCACGCCGGCGCCCGCCGCCGACAGCAGCGCGGCGGCGCTCAGGCAGGGCCCGGCCATCGGGCCGACGGCGACCAGGCACACGTCCTGACCGGTGCTGGACAGCACGTCCACGCCGCCGGCGCTGCCCACGGGCGGGATCGCCGCCTCGACCGCGGCCTTGGGGAAGCGCAGCGCCGTCGGGCCGTCGTGCTCGACGGCCTCCTCCAGCAGCTCGCACAGGCGTACGGCGTCACGCGGCGCGGTCACCCGCATGCCCGGCACGGCGGCCAGCGCCGCGAGGTCCCACATGCCGTGATGGCTGGGCCCGTCGGGCCCGGTGATCCCGGCCCGGTCGAGCACGAGCGTCACGGGCAGCCGGTGCAGCGCGACGTCCATCAGCACCTGGCCGAAGGCGCGGTTGAGGAACGTGGCGTAGATCGCGACCACGGGATGCAGGCCGCTCATGGCCATCCCCGCGGCCGAGGCCAGCGCCTGCTGCTCGGCGATGCCGACGTCGAACATGCGCTCGGGGAAGCGCCGGCCGAAGGAGGCCAGCCCGGTCGGCCCCGGCATGGCCGCGGTGATGGCGACCAGGTCGCGGCGGCGCGCGCCGAGCTCGCAGAGCTGCTGCGAGAACACCTGCGTCCAGGTGCTCCCGCCCGGGCTGACGGGCTTGCCGGACTCGGGGTCGGTGACCGGGATCGCGTGCAGGTGCTCGTCGAGATCCTGCTCGGCGGGGCCGTAGCCGCGGCCCTTGCGGGTGACGCAGTGGACCACGACCGGCGCGCGCAGCTCGCGCGCCGCCCGCATGGCCCGCTCCAGCGCGGGGATGTCATGACCGTCCACGGGGCCCAGATAGCGCAGGCCGAGGCTCTCGAAGACGGTCGCCCCGCCGCCGCCGCGCAGCCGGGCGAGGTGGTCGGCCCAGCCGCCGTGGGTCGGCGCGTAGGAGCGGCCGTTGTCGTTGAGCACCACGATGACGGGACGCTGCCTGGCCGCGCCCAGGTTGTTGAGCGCCTCCCAGGCCACGCCGCCGGTGAGCGCGCCGTCGCCCACCACCGCGACCACGGCCCGCGTCTCGTCGCCCGCGAGCCTGCGGGCCTTGGCCATGCCGTCGGCGTAGGCGAGCGCCGTGGAGGCGTGCGAGCTGTCCAGGTGGTCGTGCGCCGACTCCTCCCTGCTCGGGTAGCCGCTGAGGCCGCCGCGGCAGCGCAGCGAGTCGAAGGCGGCGCGCCGGCCGGTGAGGATCTTGTGTACGTAGGCCTGATGGCCGGTGTCGAACACGATCGCGTCGTCGGGCGAGCGGAAGACCCGGTGCAGCGCGATCGTGAGCTCGACGATGCCGAGGTTGGAGCCGAGGTGGCCGCCTCTGGCGCTCACCTTGTCGATCAGGAAGCCGCGGATCTCGCCGGCCAGCTCCGGCAGCAGCTCGGCGGGCAGGGCGCGCAGGTCGTCGGGGGTCGAGACGTAGGGAAGCAAGGTCTTCATGGCATCCCCGGTGCGTGGGACTGCTGTGGCAAAACAAAACTCCAGCTACAAAAGACACTTTACACGCTCCGTATTGGATGAGTAACTATTGGTAGCTAACAAGCGACCGAAGGAGCCGTGCCGATGCCGCTGAGCTTCACTCAGCACCATGTGGGGTCACGCATTGACCAGCGCCTCACGGGCTTCCTGGAGACCTGGCGGGCGCCCGTGGCCGACCCGGACGTCGAGGCCGCCTACCGGTTGCTGACCGAGTTCATCCTCGGCGGCGGCAAGCGCATCAGGCCGCTGCTGTGCTACTGGGGCTGGCGGGGCGCGGGCGGAGGCGACTCCGATGAGATCATCACCGCCGCCGCGGCGCTGGAGCTGTGCCACGCCGGGCTGCTCATCCACGACGACATCATGGACGGCAGCGAGCTGCGCCGCGGGCGGGCCACCGTGCACAGGAGCCTGGCGGGGCTGCACGCGGGCCCGGGGGCGGAGGCGTTCGGCCAGGCGGGAGGCATCCTGCTCGGCACGCTCAGCCTGGCCTGGTCCGACACGATGCTGTCGTCGTGCGGGGTCGAGCCGCAGCGGCTGCGCTCGGCGCACCACATCTTCGACGCCATGCGCACCGAGGTCATCAGCGGCCAGTACCTCGACATCCTGGCCCAGCTCCGCTCGGGTGCCAGCGTGGACGAGGCGCTCACGGTGATCCGCTTCAAGACGGCCAAGTACACCGTCGAGCGGCCGCTGCAGATCGGCGGCGCGCTGGCCGGCGCCTCCATCGGGCTGCTGGAGTCCTACTCGCGCTTCGGCCTGCCGCTCGGCGAGGCGTTCCAGCTGCGCGACGACGTGCTCGGCACGTTCGGCTGCGCCGCCGAGACCGGCAAGTCGGCGCTCGACGACCTGCGCGAGGGCAAGCACACCGTGCTGCTCGCGCACGCCGTCCACCACTCCTCGCCCCTGCAGCTCGCCCACCTCAGGACCTGGCACGGCAACCCCGCGCTGACCGAGGAGCGCGCCGAGGAGCTGCGCCAGATCCTGCGCGACACCGGCGCGCTGGCCAAGGTCGAGGAAATGATCGAAGAGCGCGTGCGCGAAGCCCTGCCCGCACTGGTGGCGGCCCGGATGGAGCCGGAGGCCGCGAGCGCGCTGGCGCTGCTGGCCGACCAGCTCGCGCACCGCACCAAGTAGGGGGTCTCCCGCATGGGTCGGATACTTCTGGCGGCGCCGCGCGGCTACTGCGCGGGCGTGGAACGTGCCATTCTCACCGTCGAGGAGGCGCTGAGGCGCTTCGGTCCTCCCGTCTACGTACGCAAGCAGATCGTCCACAACACCTACGTGGTCGACGACCTCACCAGACGCGGCGCGATCTTCGTCGACGAGCTCGACGAGGTGCCCGGCGGCTCACTGGTCGTCTTCTCCGCGCACGGCGTCTCCCCCGCGGTCAAGGAGGAGGCCGGGCGGCGCGCGCTGCGGACGATCGACGCGACCTGTCCCCTGGTCACCAAGGTCCACAAGGAGGCCGCGCGCCTGGCCGGGGCGGGCTACGAGATCGTGCTCATCGGCCACGCCGAGCACGAGGAGGTCGAGGGCACCATCGGCGAGGCCCCAGACCGCATCCACGTCGTGGACCCGGCGCGGCCCGACGAGGTGACCGCGAGCGGCTCAGGACGGGTGAGCTGGCTGTCGCAGACCACGCTGGCCGTGGACGAGACCATGGCCGCCGTCACGAGCCTGCGCGAGCGCTTCCCCAACCTGGTCGACCCGCCCAGCGACGACATCTGCTACGCCAGCCAGAACCGCCAGGAGGCGATCACCAGGATCGCCCCCCAGTGCGAGCTGGTCATCGTCGTCGGCTCGGCCAACTCCTCCAACTCCCAGCGGCTGGTGGAGGTCGCCCGGCACGCGGGCGCGGACGCGGCCTACCTGGTCGACAGGGCCGCCGACGCCGACGAGCGGTGGTTGGAAGGCGTGGAGACCGTCGGGGTCACCTCCGGCGCCTCCGTCCCCGAACGGCTGGTCGAGGACTTAATCGACTGGCTCGCCACCCGCGGGTTCGCCGACGTGGAGCCCGTGACCTTGACCGAGGAGACCCTCACGTTCTCGCTGCCTCTTGAGCTCCGATCCGTACGCAACCCCCGCTAGGCCCTCACCGAGATAGGCGGTAAAGACACGATGACCGAAACGACGAACTCGCCCGCACCCGAGAACGGCAACGGCCAGCTCAGCCTGAGCACCGATGCCGCCAAGCAGCTTTCGACCACCACCAAGACGCCGCCGCAGATGCAGGAGATCACTTCCCGCTGGCTGCTGCGGCTGCTGCCGTGGGTGCAGTGCTCGGGCGGTGTGTTCAGGGTCAACCGGCGGCTGACCTACACGCTGGGCGACGGCCGCATCACCTTCAGCACGACGGGCTCGATCGTCCGGGTGATCCCCGCCGAGCTCACCGAGCTGCCCATGCTGCGCGGTTTCGAGGACATGGAGGTGCTGGAAGCGCTGGCGGCCCGTTTCACGCAGCGCGAGGTCGAGCCGGATGAGGAGATCGTCGGCGAGGGCCGGCCGGTGGACCAGCTCGTGCTGATCGCCCACGGCCGCGTGCGCAAGGTCGGGCAGGGTGCGTACGGTGACGAGCAGAACCTCGGCGTCCTGGCCGACGGCGACTACTTCGGCGAGCAGGTCCTGACCGACGGCGACCAGTACGAATTCAGCGCGCGGGCCAAGACGGCCACCACCGTGCTCACGCTCTCCAGGCGAGACTTCGAACAGGTCGCCGGCCAGTCCGCCGCGCTGCGCGCGCACCTGGACGGCTGGCGCGAGAGCGGCAGCCACGCCCAGAACGACTACGGCGAGGCCGCGATCGACATGTCCTCCGGCCACACCGGCGAGGCCGTGCTGCCCGGCACGTTCGTGGACTACGAGCAGAGCCCCCGCGAGTACGAGCTGAGCGTGGCCCAGACGGTCCTGCGCGTGCACAGCCGGGTCTCCGACCTGTACAACCAGCCGATGAACCAGCTCGACCAGCAGCTCCGCCTCACGGTCGAGGCCCTGCGCGAGCGCCAGGAGCACGAGCTGATCAACAACAGGGAGTTCGGCCTGCTCCACAACGCCGACTTCAGCCAGCGCATCCGCACCCGCTCGGGCCCGCCGACCCCCGACGACCTCGACGACCTGCTGGCCACCGTGTGGAAGGACCCGGCGTTCTTCCTGGCCCACCCGCAGGCCATCGCCGCGTTCGGCAGGGAGTGCAGCAAGCGCGGCGTCTACCCGCAGTCCAGCGAGGTCAACGGGCACCGGGTGCCGGCCTGGCGGGGCATCCCGATCTTCCCGTGCAACAAGATCCCAGTTTCGGGCACGCGGACGACGTCGTTCCTGCTGCTGCGCACGGGCCAGGAGAACCAGGGCGTCATCGGCCTGCACCAGACCGGCATCCCCGACGAATACCAGCCCAGCCTCTCCGTCCGCTTCATGAACATCAACGAGAAGGCCGTCATCTCCTACCTGGTCAGCGCCTACTACTCGGCGGCCGTCCTGGTGCCCGACGCGCTCGGCGTGCTGGAGGACGTCGAGCTCGGCCGCAACGGTTAGTCCCCTCGTCCGATCCGATCGGTGGATGGTGCTGGAGTTGACGGAGCAGGACCAGCGGCTGAGTCTCGACACCGCGGCGGCGCGCAGGCTCGCCACGACGACCAAGACGTCGCCGCAGATGCAGGAGATCTCACCGCGCTGGCTGCTGCGGATGCTGCCGTGGGTGGACGTCCCCGGCGGCGTCTACCGGGTCAACCGGCGGCTCACGTACGCGGTCGGGGGCGGCCGGGTGAGCTTCGCCCACACGGGCGCCCGGGTCCGCGTGGTCCCGCCCAGTCTGACCGAGCTGCCACTCCTGCGCGGGCTCGATGACGATCGCGTGCTCGACACGCTCGCGAGGCTCTTCGAGCAGCGGGAGTTCGCGCCGGGCGGCACGATCGCGCGGGCCGGGCGACCGGCCGACGAGCTGCTCCTCGTCGTCCGCGGCAAGGTGCGCAAGGTCCAGCAGGGCCCGTACGGCGACCGCGTCGTCCTGGGCGCGCTGGCCGGCGGCGACCACGCGGGCGCCGACCGGCCGGACGAGGGCGGGACCTGGGACTACACGCTGGAGGCCGGCACCGCGTGCACGGTGCTGGCCCTGCCCCGGCAGGAGCTCCACGCGCTGACCACCCAGTCGCCCGCGCTCGCCGCGCAGCTCGAACGCCACCGCGCCCGGCTGGCCGCGCCCAGGAACAAGTGGGGCGAGGCCGCCATCGTCACCGCGGCGGGGCACCGGGGCGAGCCGGTGCTCCCCGGCACGTTCGCCGACTACGACCCGGGGCCCCGCGAATACGCGCTGAGCGTGTCGCAGACCGTGCTGCGGGTCCACACCCGGGTCGCCGACCTGTACAGCGCACCGAAGGACCAGACCGAGGAGCAGCTCGGCCTGACCATCGAGGCGGTGCGCGAGTCGCAGGAGAGGGAGCTGGTCAGCAACCGGGACTTCGGGCTGCTGCACAACGCCGACCCCGCGCAGCGGATCCAGCCCCGTACCGGCCCGCCCGGCCCCGACGACCTCGACGAGCTGCTCTGCCGCAGGAAGCGGTCGCGGTTCTTCCTGGCCCACCCGCGCGCCATCGCCGCCTTCCACCGGCAGTGCAGTGCCCAGGGCGTCTATCCCGACAGCGCCGAGATCGAGGGCAGGAGGGTGACGGCCTGGCGCGGCGTGCCCCTGCTGCCCTGCGACAAGATCCCGGTCAGCCGCGAAGGCACCAGCTCGATCCTCGTCCTGCGGACCGGCGAGAAGGACTCGGGAGTGGTCGGCCTCTACCAGCGCGGCGTCCCTGGCGAGCGCGAGCCGGGGCTGGGCGTCAAGTTCACCGGCATCGACGCCAAGGCCGTCTCGTCCTACCTGGTCAGCGCCTACTACTCGGTCGCGATCCTGGTGCCCGACGCGCTCGGGGTGCTGGAGAACGTCGAGGTGGCCCGCTGAGCGATCCCGTACCAAGGAGTGTGCATGCACCAGCCGTTCGAACTGCCCGACTTCTACGTGCCGTACCCGGCCCGGCTCAACCCTCATCGGGAAGAGGCCCGGGTGCACTCCAGACAGTGGGCGCGGAGCATGGGCATGCTGGAGGGCTCGGGCATCTGGGAGGAGGCGGACCTCGAGGCCCACGACTATTCGCTGTTGTGCTCCTACACCCATCCCGACTGTGACGGCGCCGAGCTGTCCCTGATCACCGACTGGTACGTGTGGGTCTTCTTCTTCGACGACCATTTTCTCGAGGCGTTCAAGCGGACCGGCGACCTGCGGGGCGGTAAGGCGTACCTCGACCGGCTGGCCCGGTTCATGCCGATGGGCGCTGATCTGACCGTGCCCGAGCCGGCCAACCCGGTCGAGGCGGGGCTGGCCGATCTGTGGCCGCGTACGGTGCCGGGCATGTCCGCCTGCTGGCGCGAGCGCTTCGCCGAGAGCACCCGCAACCTGCTCAACGAGTCGATCTGGGAGCTGGCCAACATCGACAGGGGCCGGGTGGCCAATCCCGTCGAGTACATCGAGATGCGCCGCAAGGTCGGCGGCGCCCCGTGGTCGGCTGGGCTGGTGGAGCACGCCGTGGGGGCCGAGGTGCCGGCGCGGATCGCGGCGACCCGGCCGATGCGGGTGCTGCGGGACGCCTTCTCCGACGCGGTGCACCTGCGCAACGACCTGTTCTCCTACCAGCGGGAAGTGGGCGACGAGGGCGAGCTGAGCAACGGCGTGCTGGTGCTGGAGCGCTTTCTCGGCTGCACCACCCAGGAGGCGGCCGACGCGGTCAACGACCTCCTGACCTCGCGGCTGCAGCAGTTCGAGCACACGGTGTTCGGCGAGCTGGGGCCGCTGTTCGTGGAGCACGCCGTCGACCCGCTCTCCGCGGCCGGCGTGCTGGCCTACGTCAAGGGGCTGCAGGACTGGCAGTCGGGCGGGCACGAGTGGCACATGCGCTCCAGCCGGTACATGAACGAGCGGGCGATGGCGGGCCGGCCGCTGGGCACGTCCTCGATCACCGGCCTGCTGGGCGCCAAGCGGCTGCGTAACTTCACGCACGTGCCGCACCAGCCCGTTGGGCCCTCCCTGATCCCGGAGTTCTACGTCCCCTTCGAGCTCAGGCTCTCCCCGCGGCTCGACACCGCCCGGCGCGACACCGTGGCCTGGTGCACTCAGATGGGCATGCTGGAGGCCCAGCCGGGCATCACGGGCTCGGCCGTCTGGGACGTGGACAAGCTGATCGACTACGACCTCGCGCTCTGCGCGGCGGGCCTGCATCCCGACGCCTCGGTCGAGGAGCTCGACCTGGCGTCGTTCTGGCTGGCCTGGGGCACCTACGGCGACGACTACTTCCCCGTCGTCTTCGGCAGGACGCGCAACGTGGCGGCGGCCAAGGCGGCGGTGGACCGGCTCTCGGCGTTCATGCCGCTGGACGGCGCGGCCACGCCACCGCCGGCCTGCGCTCTGGAGCGCGGCCTGGCCGATCTGTGGGCGCGCACGGCGGCGCCGATGCCGGTGGAGCTCCGCCGGAGATTTCGCCGCGCGATCGAGGAGATGTGCGCGAGCTGGCTGTGGGAGCTGGCCAATGAGGTGCTCCACCACGTGCCCGACCCGGTGGACTACATCGAGATGCGCCGCCTGACCTTCGGCTCCGAGCTGACCATGCTGCTGTGCCGGCTGCGGCACGGCAGGGGCCTGCCCGACGAGGTCTACGAGAGCGGCCCGGTGCGGGCGCTGGAGCTGGCCGCGATGGACTGCGGGACGCTGATCAACGACATCTTCTCCTACCAGAAGGAGATCGAGTACGACGGTGAGGTGCACAACTGCGTCCTGGTGGTCCAGAACTTCTTCGACTGCGACTACCCGGCGGCGCTGGCCATCGTGCACGACCTGCACACCTCGCGGGTGCGGGAGTTCGAGCACATCGTGGAGCACGAGCTGCCGCTCGTGTGCGCGAAGTTCGACCTGGACGCCGAGGTCAGGCGGAACCTGGACGGGTTCGTGGCTGAGCTGCGGAACTGGGTGAGCGGCATACTCCACTGGCATCACGAGTGCTCGCGCTACGACGAGGAGTCCCTGCGCCGCCACAAGCGGCCGCCGCGCCCGTGGCTGGGCGGGCCGACGGGGCTCGGCACGTCGGCGGCGGCGCTGAGCGCCTGGCGGCCTACTGCGGCTGGTGCCGTGGCTGCCGGCCCTGCTGGAACCAGCCGATCATGCGCAGCAGGCGACGCTGGGCCGGCGTGACGTTGTGCAGCCTGATCCAGCGCTCCGACGGCGCCAGCGCGGGCATGGCGAGCACGCGCAGGCCGGAGACGTCGATGAAGGTCAGCGCGCCGGTGTCGACCACGATGAAGGGGCCCTGGCGGCAACCGGCCAGGGCGGCGGCCAGCGCCTGGCTGTTGGAGGCGTCGATCTCGCCGGTCAGTGTGACGGCCGGCGCCGACGACGTCGCGCGCACCGTGACTCTCAGCAGCTCGTCCTGGTAGAGGAGCCGCTCTTCGAGGCCATTCACCCGCATAGCACCCCCAACGTGTGCATTCGGGGGTTGTAGCTGGATCTGCCATCTACAGGGCATGACCGCCATGCCTGACGATTAGCCCGAAACCAGGCTACAGGCGACTATGTTTCACTATGCAATTTTCGCGATGAAATGACCGAATTGCGGGGAAATTATGACGCGCGACGCCTGCCGAGCAGGCCGGCCCCGTCGCCCGCGCCGGCTGCGGGCGTGCGGGGCTCGGGCCTGCTCGGAGGCGCTCCGGCCAGGAGCGGAGTGCCGCTGCCCGGCATCCTCGTGCGCAGCCGACCTGGGGACGCTCCGGCAAGGTGCCGCCACGAGGGGTTCGTGGCTGCCGGAGCGCCTTCAGATCAGGCGTACGGGCGCGCGGGTGGGCCGACTCCGCCCGAAGCGGGTCAGTTGTTGTCGCCCGTGTTCTTCTCGTTGTTGAGGACGTCGAGGTCGATGTCCTGCAGGTGCAGCGCAGTGAGGACGTCGATGTACTTCACCGAGTCGTTGAGGACGTCGTTGAGTAGCGTCACGTCGTCGAGGATGCTGAGCTGGCTCAGGATCTGCTTGTCCTTGTTGAGCGGGTTGGGGCCGACGTCGGCCGAGGCGCTCGTGGCCGTGAACCCGAACAGGAAGCCCGCGATCGCTGCACCGGCCAGAATGCGACGCATCATTTTCTACTTCTCCTTCGTCGGAATCGGCGCGGAATGCGCGTCATCGTAAATCGCTCGCACAGGGCTGCGAGATTCCGGGAATAACAATCTCGTGCTCCGTCGGCGCGCCGCAACTTGGCTTAGCTAAGTCGAAGTCAAATGCGCTTCCCAATTCCTTGGCCATTGTTCATATCTCGTCCGGATATGTACCGACTCGGTGGGATTTGCCCGGGGGATGTTAACGGCAAATTTTCATCTTATGACCATACGGGCATCCCGTATGACCAAAGGGCGTTTTATCCCCATAGAAAAGGAGGAATGCTAGCGGGAGAACGGCCTGGCACGCGCCGCGGCGATCCTCGGGCGCGAACGAGTCACGGGAGCACTGAATATGTCATGAATGGACTGTGTCCGCTGCTGCTGACAGCAATCACGCCGGCGATTATGTTCGTCTCGCATTCCACTCCCGCGCTGGCGGTGAATGGCTGCCATATGGCGCCCGGGGGCGTTTGCGCGCAGGTGGGATATGCGCCCGGAGCGGCTCGGTCCGCGGGCGGCGCGATAGCCGTGCGGGCGGCGTTGGAGATGATCGGCGTCCCGTACTCGTGGGGCGGCGGCGGGATACGCGGGCCCGGCTTCGGGATCGGCAAGGGGGCCAAGGTCAGGGGGTTCGACTGCTCGGGGCTCACGGAGTACGCGTGGGCGCGGGCCGGGGTGTCGATCGGCACGACGACGTACGAGCAGTGGCGGTCGGGGATCAAGGTGGCCAAGGAGGAGATCGAGCCCGGCGACCTGGTCTTCTACGACAACGACGCGAGCCGCTCCGGGCCCGAGCACGTCGCGGTGGCCGTGGACGCGACCAGAATGGTGCACGCGCCGTACACCGGGCAGTTCGTCCGGGTGGATCCGCTGGACAGGACGACCTTCATGGGGGCGGTACGGCCGACGGGGAGAGCGGCGAACGTCGATCCGCCGGACGAGGCGGGCGACGTCGACGAGTAGGCGCCTCCGGGCGACGCCGGCGGGTGAGCGCCCGCGAGCGACGCCGGCGGGTGAGCGCCGGCCGCCGGCTCGCGGCCTTTCACGACAGCGGCCGCGCGGCCCAGGTCGTCCTGCAGTGATCGACCTGGGCCACGCGGCGCAGTGAGCTCGGTGCGCACCAAGCCCGTGCCGTGGCTTCGCGAAAGTCCACGGCCGTTCATCGGTTCACCTCAAGGCACCAGGAAGACGACCTTGGCCGGGCATGCTCTCCCGTTCAGAAGGGGAGCCGCCGATCATCTTCCTGCCTACGCCACGCGAGGAGCCGTCAGTTGTTGTCGCCCGTGTCCTGCTCGTTGTTCAGGATGTCGGCGTCGATGTCGTTCAGGTGCAGCAGCGTGAGGATGTCGATGTACTTGACCGAGTCGTTCAGCACGTCGTTGAGAGCGGTCAGGTCGTCGAGGATGCTCAGCTGGCTCAGGATGCTCTGGCCGCTGTTGTGCGGGTTGGGGCCGACGTCGGCAGAGGCCGCGCCGGCGGAGAAGCCGAAGGCGACGGCTGCGATTGCTGCACCGGCCAGAATGCGACGGATCATGTTTGCTTTCCTCCATGGATCGGCGCGGAATTCCGGCGCCATAGTCGTTTGTGCAGGGCTGTGAGGTGCCGCCAATAACCATCGCGGCAGGCGGCGAAAACCGCAACTCGAAAACCTATCCCCGAGGTCAAGGGGGCACCTCGATTTCTTGGTGATCGGTTTTAGAGCTCATCGAAGACGCGCGGTACATATGCAGCACGAGAATGTGGGGGAACAACAATTATTTGGCCTGACCGCGCGTCCGAAGGGCCTGCCGTTCACCGCCGTTTAGGCAATGATCACCCCAAACTTGAGAATCGCCGTACGCCGATCGGCGTACGCATAGCGTCTACCTGGGGCTGACGTCAGGGCCGAACAAAGCGGCGAGGATGGCCGCGAGTTCCCGAATCCGGAGGTCAGGTGAGAGGGATGCGGCCGGCTATCCGCAAGACCGTGGTGGTTATCCACATCGTCGTCTCCGTCGCACTGCTCGGAGAGGTGTGGGGGCTGGTCGTGCTGAATACGGCGGCGGCGCTGACAAAGGACCACGCGCTGGCGCACGCTGCCTATCGGTTGATGCCGGCACTGGTGTTCGCGGGCGGTATACCACTCAGCCTCAGCGCATTGATCACCGGCTGCACACTGGCCCTGACCAGTCATTGGAGGCTGTTTCGCCATTACTGGACGGCGGCCAAGCTCGTCCTGCTGGTGATCGTGATCTGCCTCGGAATGTTCCTGTTCGATCCCGAAGGAATGGCCGCGGCGACCGAAGGCGGCGACGCGGTCGCGACCACTCGCCAGTGGGGTCAGGTCGCCGTGCTCGGCACGCAGATCGTCCTGCTCATGACCGCGACGGCGCTGTCGGTGTTCAAACCGCGCGGGAAAATCCGATGGCTCGCGGGCGGATCGCGGGATAGGAAGCGAGCATGAATTCTGAAACGCCGCAGCCGGTCGCCGCGGCTCTCGAACGAGCCAGGGCGGCGGGCTTCGGCCACTCCTGTGACCCCCGGCTTCGTGGACTTCCGCGTGGGGGACGCGCTGGAGCTGCTGCCGGGGCTCGGGACGTTCGACCTGATCTTCGCCGACGCGGTCGCGGGCCGATAGGACGCCTCCGCTACGGCTCCGTCGCCGAGTCCAGCCGGTCGAGGGCGGCCGAGAGCCGCTGCAGCGCCGCCACGCACTCCTTGGCCCCGTCGAGCCCCAGCTCGCCCACCAGCCGGTCGGCGAACTCCTGGTGCCCGGGGACGATCTCGGCCATGGCCTCGCGGCCGAGCCTCGTCGGCTGGAGCAGCTTGGCCCGGCGATGGGCGGGGTTGGGCCGGTATTCGGCCAGCCCCCGCTCCACCAGCAGGTCGGCGATCCGCTGCACGCCCTGCCTGGTCATCCCCATGACCCTGGCGATCCCCGCCACGGGCAGCGGATCGCGCACGACCGCCCCGAGCACCTGCCACCACGCCGCCGTGATCCCCGCCGGCTTGGCCAGCCCCTCGGCGACGTGCATGAACTGCCCGTTGAGCCGGAACGCCCCCAGCGCCGCGGCCGAAAGCAGGTCGGCCGTCTCGCTCATGCCGTCATCAGCACCTCGTACGCGGCGGCGTCGCTGCGCGAGAACAGCCGGAACCACGCCTCCAGCACCTCGGGCCGGTAGATGTCGAGCCGCCGGAAGATCTCCCTGGCGAACGCCACCGGCTCCGTCGGACCCGCAGTGACGAGGTCGCCGTCGAGCACCGCGTCGCTGTCGACGTACCGCTTGGCGCCCGCGTAGCCCTCCTGGGCCTCCAGGTACTGCACCACGGCGCTGGTGTGCTCGCGGTCGTCCAGCAGCCCCTCCCTGGCCAGCCCGGCCGTGGCGCCGCAGATGGCCGCGACCGGCACGCCCGCGTCGAGGAACTCCCGCGCCTTCCGCGCGAACGGCGCCAGCTCGTCGCCCGCGTCCCACAGGTCGGCGCCGGGAAGGACGAGCAGCGCGCTGTCCGCCGGCGAGAGCCGGTCGAGCGTGAGGTCGGGGGTGACGCGCAGGCCGCCCATGCTGACCACGGAGGCGCCGGTCAGGCCGACCGTGACGATCTCGAATCCGCCCGGCTCGCGCTGGTAGCGCCCGTTGCGCAGGTGTGCGGTCGCGTGACCGGTCTCCCAGTCGGCGAAAGTGTCGTAGATCGCGTGGTGAACGATTCGCTTCATGACAGCATCCTGTCATTACGACAACATGTTGTCAATCTAATACCGTGCAAGGATGGTTCCATGGCAGAGATCGTCGGCGGGGGACGTCCAGTCAACGACGCCGAGCGGCGGGTGATCTCCTATCTGCGCGACCACGCGCCGGCCGACTGGCTGCTGCTGCACAACGTCGAGGTGCCGCGCGGCCACGACATCTTCGAGGTGGACCTGCTCGTGCTGACCGGCCACTCGCTCGTGGTCGTCGACGTCAAGGGCACCCGTGGCCGCATCGAGGTGTCGGGCACCCGCTGGTTCCCGCCGCGCAGGGAGGCGTTCGGCTCCCCCGTGGCCAAGCTGCGGGGCACCGCCAAGGCGCTGAAGGGCCTGCTGGTGTCCAAGGCCACCCAGCTCGAACGGGTCTACGTCGACAGCCTGGTCGTGCTCACCTCCCCCGACGCGGTGCTGGTCGATCCCGCCGGCCGCGACTCGGTCAACGTCACCGACCTGCCCGGCCTGCTGGCCACGCTGAGCGACGGCTCCCGGGTCAGGCGGGGGTGCAGCCCGGACGCGCGCCCGTACATGACCGCGATCCTCGACGCGCTCAACCAGACTGTACGCCGCAGCACGGCTCCGCCCAGGTTCGGCAACTGGGAGGTCGAGGAGCAGCTCGGCGGCGACAGCAAGATCACCGAATACCGCGCGTTCAACGCCACGCTGCCGGGCAGCGAGACCGTGCTGCTGCGGGTCTACCAGGCCGATCCGCTGGCCGACCACGAGGCGCGGGCGGCCGAGCGGCAGCGCATCGCCAACGCCTACCAGACGCTGGCCAGGATCCCCCCGCATCCGTGCGTGGTGCGCTCGCGCGACTTCTTCGCGATCGACGACGAGAGCCGCTTCGTGCTGGTGCTCGACGACGTGCACGGCGAGGCGCTGCACCTGGCGCTGGGCAAGGGCGCCCGGCTCGGAGTGATCCAGGACCTGCTGCGCGGGCTGGCGCACGCGCACGCCAACGGCGTCGTGCACCGGGCGCTGACCCCCGCGTCCGTGCTGGTCACCGACGACGGGCACGCGGTGCTGACCGGGTTCGACTACGCCAAGCCCGGGCCGCGTAACTACACCGTCGCCCACGAGCTGGGCAACGTGCTCGACGCCCACTACGTCGCGCCGGAGTGCCAGGAGCGGCCCGACAGGATGACGACCGCCTCCGACGTCTACGCCGCGGGCGCCATCGCCTACCAGCTCCTCACCGGGACGCTGCCGACCAGCGCCGACGCCCACGGGCCCGACGTGCCCGAGGTGGTGCGCAGGATGCTCGACCACTCCCCGGCCAAGCGGCCGACGGCCGCCGAGGCGCTCGCCGCCCTGGAGGCGCCGCCGGTCCAGGAGTCACGGCTCAAGCGGCTGGTCCGTCGCATAGTGTCCCGATCATGACTATCAGCCTTCGCCCGGTCAAAGAGGACGACCTCCCCTTCCTGTACCGGCTCACCGACGACCCGGCCGGCACCGGCGACTTCCAGTGGTACGGCTTCCACAACCCCCACCGCCATCGCCGGCGCTGGGAGGAGAACGGCCTGCTCGGCGACGACGGCGGCATCCTGATCATCATGGCCGGCGACGACGCGGCCGGCTTCGTGTCGTGGCACAAGGAGATGAGCGGCGCCACCCTCTTCCACTGGGACATGGGGCTGATCGTGGCCCCGGAGTTCCGCGGCAAGGGCCACGGCACCGAGGCGCAGCGGCTGCTCGTGCGTTACCTGTTCGACCACTCGACGGTCAACCGGGTCCAGGCCAGCACTGAGATCACCAACCTGGCCGAGCAGCGGGCGCTGGAGAAGGCCGGCTTCACCCGCGAGGGCGTGCTGCGCGGCGCCGGCTTCCGCGCCGGAGAGTGGCGTGACGGGGTGCTCTACAGCATGGTCAGGGCCGACCTCGAAGAGCGGGGCTGACCGCGGGCCGGTCAGCTTCGCGCCTACGCCGGTGTGATGGTGTCGAGCACGTCGATGAGGTAGAGGATCGGCCTGGCACCGGGTGAGGGCACGGCCACGCGGCTGCCCACGTGCCGCCCGACGAGGGCGTCCAGCCAGGCCGACGGCACGGCCCCCGGCTTCAGCGTGAAGGCGCTCGGCCCGCCCTTCCGGTAGGACGAGTCCACGACGGTCCTGGACGGCCAGGACGCGGCCACGTACTGGATGACCACTTTCGCCCCCGCGACCACCTCGCGGCCCGAGCCGTCGATGATCGTGCGGGGCAGCGCGTCCGGCGTGAGGTCGGCCGGGATCACCGGCAGGGGCCGGCCGACGAGCCGGGCGTCGGGCGGGTAGCCCCCCAGGATGTCGAAGACGAGCACCAGCGTGTCGGCCGGCGAGACGCCGGTCAGCGGCACGTTCGGGCCGAGTGCCTCGGCGGCCGGGCTGACCAGCATGACGCGGCTGCCCGCCGGATGGCCGATGAGCGACTGCCGCCAGGTCTCCGACACCTGCCTGCCGTCGAAGACGACCGTGGTGGGCTGGTTGGCGTCGTAGGTGTTCATGTACGGCTGGTTGCCGGACCAGCGCCGGATGTCGACGTCGGCGAGCACCACGTCGCCCGGCACCGTACGCCGCCCGGCGCCCACGGACAGGACCGTGATCCGCGGCGTGCGCCCTGGCGCTCCCTTGGGTATGGCGACGACAGGCTTGCTGCCGAACGTGCCCGAGACGACGGGCTGCGTGCCGTCCTCGGCCAGACCACACGAGGTGGCCAGCATGAGGACGGCAGGCCAGAACAGACGCACGATTCCCCCTTGGGTGCCAGATCCGAAGGAGTACTTGCCGCAATGGTTCAAAGGAATGCGTCGGGACTCGCCATCTCACGACAAAGCCCCGAGAGCCACGAAGCCACGAGAGACTGGATTCCGTGAGCAAGCCGAACCTGGCGCGGAGGGTCGCCGATGCGGCCGAGATCGCGCTGACCACCCGGAAATACGTGACGTTCATCGACGTGGTGACGGGGCTGCGCTGGCTGCATTCCAGGCACGTGGACACCTGGCGGCAGGGCCGGGCCGCCACGCTGGCCGAGCTGGCGGCCGTCGACGAGGAGCGCCTGCTCACCACGGCCGGCCTGCTGCGGGACTGGGCGCGGGCCAAGGGGCTCAAGCCGGTGGAGACCCCCTACGTGGCCGGCACCCGCGACCGCCGCGAGCTGCGCTTCACCGCGGGCCACGGGCAGGAGGCGTTCCGCGTCCACTGGATCTCGCCCGACCTCAGCGAGGCCAGGGTGCGCCGGCTCACCGAGCGGCAGAGCAAGGCGCCCGACCTGGTGGTGGTCGCCCCGCTCGACGCGTGGACGTGCGCGGGCTGCGGCGACACGGGCCCCTACCTGATCATGGAGGACGAACGACCCCACTGCCTCACCTGCGCGGACATGGACCACCTGGTGTTCCTGCCGTCGGGCAACGCGGCGCTGAGCCGCCGGGCCAAGCAGGAGAGCGGCCTGTCGGCCGTGGTCGTGCGCTACAACCGGCGGCGCAAGGTCTACCAGCGCTGCGGCCTGCTGGTGGAGGACGCCGCGCTGGTGGCGGCCGAGGATCGGTGCCTGGCCGACGAGGAGGTCCGCCTGCGCCGCCGCGAGCGCGACCGGGTCCGCAGGGCGGAGGAGGACGTGGAGTTCCAGTCCAGGATGGCGGCCGAGATCGCCAGGCTGTTCCCCGGCTGCCCGCAGAGCCGGGCGAAGGAGATCGCCGAGCACGCGGGCCAGCGCGGCAGCGGCCGGGTCGGCCGGTCGGCGGCGGCCAGGGCGCTCGACGAGAACGCCATCACGCTGGCCGTGATCGCCTCGATCAGGCACCTCGACACCGACTATGACAGCCTGCTGATGTCCGGTGTGCCGCGGATGGAGGCCCGCGACCTGATCAGGGACCGGATAGACGGCAAGCTGGAGGAGTTCCGCAGATGACCGGCTGGCACGACGTGCGCGAGGAGCTGCGCGCCTTCGCCCTCGGGCTCCCCGAGACCCACGAGGACCACCCGTGGGGCGAGACCGTCATCAAGGTGAACAAGAAGGTGTTCCTCTTCCTCGGTCTCGACGAGCAGACCGAGAAGTGGGATCCCACGTTCGGCGTGAAGCTGCTGTCCGAGGCGCACGGCCACGCGCTGACCGTCGAGGGCGCGGCGCCCAGCGGCTACGGGCTCGGCAAGGCGGGCTGGGTGACCGTCCCGTTCCTGGCCGAGCTGCCGGAGACCGAGGTGCTGATCGACTGGGTGGAGGAGAGCTACCGGGCCATCGCGCCCAAGCGGGCGATCAAGGCGCTGGACGAGCTCAGGTGACCGCGAGCCGCCTGGCGTGCCGCTCGTCCCGCCAGAGCTCCTTCTCCAGCACTTCGAGCAGCGTCGCCGCCGCGTCGTGGACGTCGGCGTAACCGATGTACAGCGGCGCGAAGCCGAACCTGAGGATGTCCGGCGCGCGGAAGTCGCCGTGCACGCCGCGCTCGATCAGCGCCCGCATCACCGGGTAGCCGTCGGGGTGGTAGTAGCTCACCTGGCTCCCCCGGGCAGCGGCCTCCGGGGGTGAGGCCAGCTCCAGCGCGTCGCCGACGAGCTCGACGAAGAGCGAGGTCAGCGCCATGCTCTTGGCGCGCACCAGGTCCATGGGCACCCGCTCCCACACGTCGAGCGCCGCGTCCAGGGCCGCGAGCGACAGCACGTGCGGCGTACCGACCGCGAACCGCCTGACGCCCTCGGCCGGCCGGTAGCCGGCCTCGAACGTGAACGGCTCGGCGTGACCGTGCCAGCCGGACAGCACGTTCTCGGCGGCGGCCTGGTGGCGCGGGTTGACGTAGAGGAACGCGGGCGCGCCCGGACCGCCGCTGAGATACTTGTACGTGCACCCCACCGCGAAGTCGGCGCCCGAGACGTCCACCTCCATGGCGCCCACGCTGTGGCACAGATCCCAGACCATGAGCGCGCCGGCCGCCTGCACCCGCTCGGTCACCGACGGCACGTCGTGGCGGGCGCCGGTGCGGTAGTCCACCTCCGCCAGCAGCACCACGGCCGCGTCGTCGAAGCGCCCCTCCGCGACGTCGCGCACCTCGTAGCCGCCGAGCAGCCCGGCCAGCCCCTGGACCATGTAGTGGTCGGTGGGGAAGTTGCGGACGTCGGAGACGATCACGCGCCGCTCGGGGCGCAGCCGCAGCGCCGCCGCCACCGCCTGGTAGATCGCGATCGAGGTACTGTTGCCCACCACGACCTGCCCGGGACCCGCGCCGATCAGCGGGGCCAGCCGGTCGCCGAGCGTCAGCGGCTGGGTGTACCAGCCCGCGGCGTTCCAGCCGCCGACCAGCTCCCTGCCCCACTCGTCCTCGACCGCCCGGCGGACCCGCTCGGCGGTACGGCGCGGCAGCGCGCCCAGCGAGTTCCCGACCAGGTAGACGACGTCTTCCGGCAGCACGAACTCATCTCTGAACTCGCGCAGCGGATCGTCGGCGTCAAGGGCGAGGCAACGATCACGATCCAGCACGTACTCACTCCTGTTTTGGGGGGATTGTGGCAATTACCCGGTTTATACCATTGTGGTACTCGCGGGCATACCAGTTCTGCACCGGGTCGTGCGTCGCGTCGAGCCTGAACGGGCCGCGCGGGCCGTCCAGCTCGCCCACCCCGCCCAGCGCGCTGGTCAGATCGCCGCCCCTGGCCAGCGCCTTGTCGATGAGCCGCATGGCGTCCCAGCTCTGGAGCGCCACCGTGGACGGGTTGCGGCCGGTCCTGGCCCGCCACCGGGCGACGAAGGCGGCGTTGTCGGGATTGTCCAGTGCGGGGGAGTACATGCCGACGCTGACGATCCCCTCCGCGTCCTGGCCGATGGCTCGCAGCACGTCTTCGTCCGTGAGGTTCTGGCAGGTCAGCAGCTTGATCTTGGCATCGTAACCGAGCTGCTTGAAGGACCTGGCGAACGTGGCCGCCTCGCCGCCCGCGTAGAAGGCGTACAGGAGCCCGGCCTGCGGCGGGATCTGCTCGAAGTACGGCTCCAGGTCGTTCGTCTTGCCGTACGGCGTCAGGATCTGCTTGAGCGGCCGGGCGCCGTACCCCTCCTCGAAGCCCCTGAGCGTCTCGACGCCGGCCGAGTAGTCGGAGCCCATCAGGACGACGCCCTGCTTGCCGTAGTGCTCGGCGGCGTACCGCCCGGCCGCCCGGCCGTGGGCGCGGTTGGTGTAGGAGACGCGGAAGACGTTCGGGCCGCCCAGGTCGTCGGAGCCGGCGTTGGCGATCACCACGGGCGTCGAGCCGGCCATCTGGACCACCGACTCGGCCACGGGCGAGGCGATCAGGCCGGTGAGCACGTCCACGTCCTCGACGTCGATGAGCCGCCTGGCCTCCTTCTGTCCCTGCTCCGGGCTGCCCGCGTCGTCGGCCACGACCAGCTCGGCCGGCCGGCCGCCCAGACGGCCGGCGTGGTCGGTCAGCCAGAGGCGCATGGCGATCTCCATGTCGTCGCCGAGCATGGCGTACACGCCGGTCTGGGAGATGATCGCGCCGATCTTGACGGGCGAGTCGTCACCGGCGGCCAGGGGCACCGACCCGCCGCAGCCCGCCGCCATCAGCACCGCGAGTCCGACCACGGGCAGCCCGGCCACGGGCAGCCCCAGCACGGGGATGCGCATGGAGAGCTCCCTTCAGGCCAGGAACGCCTCGGCGTTGGCCCCGAGCAGCTTGGCGCGGGCCGTGCCGGACAGGAAGCCGGCATTCCTGATCAGGTCGCCGGAGGGTGACTCGCCCAGCGGGTAGGGAAAGTCGGAGCCGAGCATGACGTGGTCCTCCCCGAGAGTGTCGACGAGCAGCCGGAGCGCGCGCTCGTCGAAGACGGCAGAGTCGACGCTGAACCTGCCGAGGTAGTGGGACGGCGGCCGCTCAGAGACGCCGACCAGGTCGTGCCTGCGGTGCCAGGCGTTCTCGAACCGGCCGAGCCAGAACGCGAACGAGCCGCCGCCGTGCGCGAAGCAGATCCGCAACGTGTCCGGGATCCGGTCGAACACGCCGCCGAGGATCATCGCCAGGATGGACAGGTGCGTCTCCGCGGGCATCCCGACGAGCCACTGGGCCATCCACCGCTCGACGCGCGGGCCCGCGGGCAGGTCCCACGGGTGCACGAAGACGGGAACGTTCCGCGCCGCGCAGTGCTGGAGGAACTCCACCACGCCCGGGTCGTCGAGATCGCGGTCGCCGACGTGATTGCCGATCTCCACGCCTCTGTGCCCGGCCGCCAGGCAGCGCTCCAGCTCCTCGCAGGCCAGCCCGGGGTCCTGCAGCGGCACCTGGCAGAACGGGATCAGCCGCGGGTCCCGGCAGATCTCCAGCGCCAGGTCGTTGAACACCCGCGCGATCCGCAGGCCCTCGGCGGCCGGCCGCTCGTAGCCGAAGAAGACGGGCGTGGGCGAGACGACCTGCCGGTCCACGCCGTCCTTGTCCATCTTTTCCAACCGGACCTGCGGATCCCAGCAGTCATCCCGAATTTTCCGGAAACCACGGTCGTTGACGAGGATCGTCGCCTCGCGCTCCGAGTCGACCCTCAGCCTGGGCGCCCCGGGCCAGCCCAGCTCGGGCCAGCCCTTGGGCACGTGGTGCGTGTGTACGTCGATGACCATCTAGCCCTTGCCAGGGTGTAGCGCACCGCACTGCCCGCACGTGCGGGCCTTCTCGTCGGCGTAGAACGCCTGGAACACCGGGGGCAGGTCCTTGACGATGTCGCGAACCTGGAGCTCGACCTCGTGCACCACGGCGCCGCATCCGGCGCAGTACCACTGGAACTTCTCCAGCTCGCCCTCCGGGCGGATCCGCTCCACCACCAGCCCGACGGAGCCGGCCTCCGGCCGCTGCGGCGAGTGCGGCATGCGCGGCGGCAGCAGCCACATCTGGCCCTCGCGGATGTGCACGGTCTCGGGGCCGTCCTCGGTCACGACGTTGACGTGCATGTTGCCGCGCACCTGGTAGAAGAGCTCTTCGTACGGGTCCACGTGGAAGTCGGTCCTGGAGTTGGGCCCGCCGACCACCATCACGATGAAGTCGTTCGCCCCCTCGAAGACCACCTTGTTGCCGACCGGCGGCTTGAGCAGGTGGGCGTGCTCGTCGATCCACTTGGTGAAGTCAATAGGGGGGATCATGATCGCTCCTGTGGATGGTAGGCGACGGCTTGCATCTCGATGAGGAGGTGGGGGTGCGGAAGCTGGTGCACCGCGACCGTGGTCCTGGTGGGCCCTTCCTCGTCGAAGAACTCGGCGTACACCTCGTTGTAGCCCTTGAAGTCGTTCATGTTTACCAGGAACGTCGTGATCTGCACGAGATCCGCGAGCGACCCGCCCGCCGCCTTGAGAATGTCGCCGATGTTCTCGATGACCGCCCTGGTCTGAGCGCGGATGTCCAGGTCCGTCGCCCCGAACCGGTCCACCTGGACGCCCACGAACGAGTCGTCGGGGCGCCGGCTGCTCGTGCCCGACACGTAGAGGAAGTCACCGGCCCGCTTGACGTGCGGGAAACGCCCGCGGGGAGTCGCCTTGCCCGGCACGCGGATGGCCCGGCCTTTCCCACTCACCGCGAGAACACCGCCCGTACGGTGCCCAGTCCCTCGATGCGCGCCTCGAACTCGTCCCCGGGACCCACCGGCACCACCGGGCCGAGCGCGCCGGTCAGCACCACGTCTCCGGCCCGCAGCGCGCGCTCGGTGCGGCCGAGCGCGGAGGCCAGCCAGACGGCGGCGTTGAGCGGGTTGCCCAGGCACGCCGCGCCGGAGCCCGCCGACACCTCCTGCCCGCCCCTGGTCATCGTCATCGCCGCGGCCCCCAGGTCGAGCCCCGTCAGCGCCATGGGCGTGCTGCCCAGCACGAACGCGCCACCGGACGCGTTGTCCGCGATCGTGTCGGGCAGCGTGATGTCCCAGTCGGCGATCCGCGAGTCGGCGATCTCGATCGCGGGCAGCGCGAACTCCACCGCCCTGAGCACGTCGGCCACCGTGAAGGGGCCGCCTTCCAGGTCCCGGCCGAACACGAGCGCGACCTCGGCCTCCGCCCGCGGCTGCAGGAACCTGTCCACGGGCACGGGAAGACCTTCGGAGTACGCCGCGTCCGCGAAGAGCATGCCGTAGTCCGGCTGGTCGATGCCGAAGCGCTGCTGCAGGAGCAGGTTCGTCATGCCGATCTTCCTGCCGACCAGCCGCCGTCCCTCGTCGAGCGCGCGCCTGGTGTTGATCTCTTGCACGGCGTAGGCGTCGGCCGCCGTGGCCACCAGGTCCCTGATCGGAGCGCACGGCTTCCCCGTGGTGGCGGCTTCGACCAGCCGGTCGGCCGCGTGGGTGCGTGCGTCCACGGCCTGGGACCATTCGTCATGCATCGGGCTGCTCCAGTTTGATGGTGATGGTGGTGGGTTCTGAGTAGAAGTCGAGTGACTGGGTGCCGCCCTCCCTGCCGATCCCCGACAGCTTCACTCCGCCGAACGGGGTGCGCAGGTCGCGCTGATACCAGGTATTGACCCAGACGAGTCCGGCCTCCAGCCGCTGCGCCACGCGGTGCGCGCGGTCGAGGTTGCCCGTCCACAGCGTGGCGGCCAGACCGTAGTCGCTGCCGTTGGCCAGGTCGATCGCCTCGGCCTCGCTGTCGAAGAGCGCGACGTGGCAGACGGGACCGAAGATCTCCTCTCTGTTGAACCTGGACCATTCTGACAAGCCTGTCACCACCGTCGGCTCCACGAAATAACCGGAATCGCGATGATCACCGAACGTGGGGACACTGCCCCCTGTGAGCACCTTGGCTCCCTCCGAGCGGGCCAAGGCATAGTAGGACAGGACCTTCTCGCGATGTTCGGCGGAGATCATCGGTTGTGGCTCCAGCTCCTGTGCCCGGCTCGCGAGCCGGGCACAGAACTCCTCGAAGATCGGCCGCTGGACGTAGAGCCGCTCGGTGCACAGGCACACCTGGCCGCCGTTGGTGAAGACCGACTTCACGCTGCCCTCGATCGCCCGGTTCAGGTCGCAGTCCTCGAAGATCAGACCGGCGTTCTTGCCGCCCAGCTCGAAGGAGATCGGCTTGACCCGGTCGGCCACCGAGTTCATGATCGCCGTACCCGTCGCGGTGGAGCCGGTGAACGTCACCGCGTCCACCCCGGGGTGCTCGACCAGGAGCTGGCCCGCGGAGCCGTACCCGAGGATGATGTTGACGACGCCGGGCGGGAGCCCGGCGTCGGCGCAGATCTCGGCGAACACGGCGGTCGAGCCCGGCGTGTGCTCCGACGGCTTGACCACCACCGTGTTGCCCGCGACCAGCGCGGGCGCGAGCTTCCAGGTCATCAGCAGGAACGGCAGGTTCCACGGGACGATCACCGCGACCACCCCGAGCGGCCTGCGCACGGTGTAACTGAGCACCCCTGACAGGTGGAAGGCGTCGTCGGGGCGCTGAGCGGCGATCTCGGCGAAGGCGCGGAAGTTCGCGATGCCGCGGGGGATGTCCAGCGTCCTGGTCTGGTCGAGGGGCTTGCCCGTGTCGGCGATCTCCGCCGCCACCAGGTCGTCGAAGCGGGCCTCGATGCCCTCGGCCAGGCGCCGCATCCACCCGGCGCGCTCGGCGACGGGCAGCGCCGCCCAGTCCCGCGCCGCTTCCCTGGCCGCCCGGACCGCCCGGTCGACCACCTCCGGGTCGGCCTCGTGGGCGTGCCTGGCCACCGCGCCCGTCACCGGGTCGTGGATCGGGAACGACTTGCCCGCGGCCACCGGCTGGCCACCGATGAAATGCGTCAGCACCACAGTCTCCTCATCTCTCCCTCACACCCCCGGTATAGATCGCTTACGGCCGATGGACAACGGGGCATCCCGGGACACGGATCCCTCGATCGCATCGTCTCGCCCCGGCGCGGCGCGCGCCATGAGCGATGCTGTTGCAATGACGACCCGCACCGACGAAGTCACCGCCCACGACGGCTCCTTCGACGTCCGCCTCTGGCTGCCCGACACGGGCAGCGGCCCCGGGATCCTGCTGGTGCAGGAGATCTACGGCGTCGGCCCCTACATCGAGAAGGTGGCGCTCGACCTGGCCGCCCGCGGCTACGTGGTGGCCGCGCCCGACCTGTTCTGGCGCCGGCAGCCGCACTGGCAGGGCGAACACACCCCTGAGGGCACGCGGGCCTCGCTGGACGTGGCCGCGGGCTTCGACATCGCGCAGGGCGTGGCCGACTGCGCGCTCACCGTCGGCCACCTGAACGCGATGCCCGAGGTGCGCGGCGGGATCGCCACGCTCGGCTTCTGCCTGGGCGGCTCGATCGTCTACATGCTGGCCACCCAGGTCGAGCCGGCCGCGGTCCTGTCCTTCTACGGCTCGGCCGTGCCCGACGCGACCGGGCTCATGGAGCGCATCGCCGCACCGCTCCTGCTGGTCTTCGGCGGCAGCGACCCGTACATCACGCGTGACCGGGTGGCCGTGGTCGAGCGGGCGGCCGAGGGCCGACCGAACGTGGTCGTCCACGTCGAGGAGGAGGCCGGGCACGCCTTCCACAACAGCGAGGCCCCGATGTTCCACCACCCCGAGGCGGCGGCGCGCGTCTGGGAGATCGCGCTCGCCTTCCTCGGCGAGCATCTGCCCGCGCGTCCGTGACCTTACGCTCTCGAAGACCGCTCCTGGCGACCTGTCCGAATGGACATCTTCCGGTACCCCTAGATCAATCGCCATCATGGTCAGATGGCGCGGACGTGGGAATTGTGGGGAAAGGTCATAATTGCTGGTACTTTTGCGCTCCCCCTGGCCTTGCTAGCAATCTTGCTCCTCTCCCGCCACCGCGCTCGCGCCAGCCATCCGGCGCCTCTGCGCACCTCGATCGCCGACGTCGGCATCGTGGCCGGGACCGCTCCCTGGATCTGGATGATCCTCACCCCGTCGAGCGGTCAGACCGGAGTCAGTCTCGTCCCGTTCATGGATCTCGCCGACCTCGCCGGCGCACCGTGGGAGGCGGTGTTGGTGCAGGTCGGAGGCAACTTGCTGGTGTTCGCCGCGCTCGGCGCACTGCTGCCCGTACGCAGCGGCGCCATGTCCTCTGTGGCGCGCGTTGCGGCCCTCTCCGCGGCCTTTTCGGTCCTGGTCGAAGTGCTCCAGTACGCGCTCAGACTCGGCCGGTTCTCCTCCGTCGACGACGTCCTGCTCAACACGACGGGGGCGGTGATCGCCGCATTGATTACTCGCCGCTGGTGGGCCGGTCGAATACCGGCCGGGATCGTTCCACGATAACGGTCTGCGAAAACACTGCGGAATTCACCACACGGGCACGATCCGCTCAAAAGAAGCTCGCGACCAACCTCTGTATCTGTGCGATCGTGGACAAGACGGGGCAAGTTCTCTGGAGACGCCAGAACCTGGTTGGTGACAGAGGGTGATCATACGTGTCTGAATCCCCGGTACCTCACGAGCCCCCTATTTATCGACGCATCGCCGACGGCCTCCGCGCCCGGATCCTGTCCGGCGAACTGCGCGACGGGGACCGATTGCCGGGCGAGAACGCGCTGATGGCCGAACACGCAATCGCACGAGCCACCGCCAGGCAGGCGCTTGCCGTACTGATCAACGAAGGGCTGGCGGTGCCCAGACGAGGCTCGGGGGTATACGTGCGGCTGTTCAAACCAATCAGACGGCACGGCTCACGCCGCCTGTCACGAGAGCAATGGGGGCAGGGCCGGGCCATCTGGGACGCCGACGCCCGCGGCCGCCCTTTCACCGTGGACCGGGTCGAGATCGCTCTGGAGCGCGCCAGCGAGGAAGTGGCCGCCGTTCTGGAGAGCGGCGAGGTGTGGGTGCGCCGCCGCCGCTACTCGGTCGACTCCAGACCCGTGCAACTGGCCACCTCCTACTTCCCCGCCCGGCTGGTCGAGGGCAGCGCCATCACGCTTCCCGACACCGGTCCCGGCGGCGTCTACGCCAGGCTCGGCGATCTGGGCCTGCCCCCTGCCCACTTCACCGAGGAGGTGCGCGCCCGCATGCCGGGACCGCGCGAGAGCGGGCTGCTCGACCTGCCGGGAGGCACGCCGGTGATCGTGATCGCCCGCACCGCGTACACGTCGGGCGGGCTGCCCGTCGAGCTCAACGAGATGGTCCTCGACTCCGCCGCATACGTACTCCAGTACGACTTCGACGCCTAGTTCAAGGTGATCTGTCAAGCGATAGGTTGACCTGTCCATCACGATCATTGATATCTCTAGAGATGTGCCGCACCTTTTAAGGAGATGGAAACCTCGCTTGGGGGCCGGGAAAGGCGGACAGCGATGTCCTTTGATCGGCACCTTGCCGAAATCGCCCGGGAATACCCCCAGTGGACCATCTGGCGGAGCGATGCCGGCCGCTGGTGGGCCACGAGACACCATCCGCTCAGCGCGGCGCAGCGCGATGCCGGATGTGCGATGACCATCGACGCGGACGACCCGGAGAGCCTGCGCGACCTGCTCCGGGACCAGGAAAGGCGGGCTGGTGAGCAACATCGGTGGCGAGCCGGCCCCGCGCCCACTTGACGCGGGCCGTGGAGCGGTCCGCGCACACGAGCAGCCCGGTGCCGGGTCCAGCGTCTCGGCGGCCCCGGCACCGGGCCCCCAATCAGGAGGGGCCACGAACGCGGAAGCCTCCGACCCTATCGGGGGCGGGGGCTTCCGCTCCGTACAGTCGGAGCGGGCTGTTCGAGCGGCGGTCGCGTGCGGGCGTACGGAACGGGTCGATCACGCCTGCGGCGCCCCCGACGTGAAAGAGCCCCGCCGTACGCCGGCGAGGCTCCTTCCCGGTCGGCCCGCGGGCTACTTGTGCGCCTCGGACAGCCGGATGATGTTCACGTCGGTGTCGTCGGAGACGGCGACCTTCTTCGTCGGAGTGTCGTCCGCCTGCGGCTCGTCCTCCTCGATGATGACCCGCACGTCCTCCTGCGGCGACGGCAGCGCGGGCTGGGCCGGCGGGGCCGCGATGGGCTCGGGGACGAGCGCGCCCGCCGCCGCCTCGGTGCGCATCAGGTCGCCCAGGACCGAGCTGACCTCCGACAGCCGCCGCACGACCTCGGTGTGCGTGTTGGTGAGGTAGTCGACCCGGCGGCCCGCCTGCTCGTCGATCGCGGCGGTACGCTGGCGCGCGTCCGCGAGCATCGACTCGGCGTCGTCGCGTGCGCTCCTGACCAGCTGCTCGGCCTGCGCGTTGGAGGACTGCAGCAGCTGCTCCGCCTCCGACTGGGCAGCCGACAGCACCCGCTCGGCCTCGGCCCGCGACTCGCGCAGGGCCTCCTCCGACTCGGTGCGGGCCGCGGTGAGCTGCTCCTCCGCGTCCGAGCCCGCCTGGGCCAGCATCCGCTCGGCCGCCGCCGTGGCCTCGCTCACCCGGCGCTCGGCCTCCGCCTGCGCGGAGGTGAGGATCTTGTCGGCGGTCTCGCGGGACGTCGTCACGAGCCGGTCGGCCTCCGACTTGGCCGCGTCGCGCACGCTCGCGGCCTCGGCCTCGGCGTCCTCCCGCTTGGCCGCGGCCTCCTCCTCGCCGAGCCGGAGGATCTGCGCCAGCCTGGGACTCAGGTCGTCATAGCTCTGGGGCGCCTCGACCATCCGCCGCCTGGCCTCCGCCAGCTCGATGCGGCCCTGTTCGGCCTGGTCGATCGCCCGCGCCAGCCGTTCTTCCAGATCCCTTACCTGGTTGCGGGTGCGGATCATGTAGTCGTGGACCTGACGGCGGTTGTAACCGCGCATCACGACTTCGAAGGTGTCCTCTTGCATCAGATCGGGAATGCTCTCGTGCTGGTTTGTCATGGGGGTTACCTAAGGGTGGTTTGCGTGAGGCGGGGGAAAACTGCGGGTTGTGAGGGTCTGACGACGAGACGTCAGGAAACGACTTTCCTGCCATCTGCCCACTTCCGCAACCGGAACGCCATACACGGGCCGCGGAGCTCGGGAATTACGATGTGTCGGATGTACATAGCAGCGTTGGATAACGGAGCAGTCCCCGACATACACCCCGAGGCGTACATCGCGCCTGGTGCCGTCGTTGTCGGCAGCGTACGGGTGGGCCGGGCGTCCAGCATCTGGTACGGCTCCGTTCTCCGTGGGGACGACGAGCGGATCGAGATCGGCGAAGAGTGCAACGTACAGGATCTGTGCTGCCTGCACGCCGACCCGGGTGAGCCGGCCATCCTGGAGGACCGGGTCAGCCTGGGCCACAAGGCCATGGTGCACGGCGCCCACGTGGAGTCCGGTGCGCTGATCGGGATCGGCGCGATCGTGCTGGGCGGCGCCCACGTGGGAGCGGGGACTCTGGTGGCGGCGGGAGCGCTCGTGGGGCCGGGCAAGAAGATCCCGTCCGGGGTGCTGGTCGCCGGCGTGCCCGGGAAGATCGTGCGCGAGCTCACCGACGACGACCGGGCGTCTTTCGCCCGCACGCCGGACAACTACCAAGCCAAGGCGCTCAGGCACCGGCAGGCGTCATCGCTTTGATCAGGACCTCGTCCGACACCGAAGCGGTGTTGAGCGGGTCGGCGTACTCGGGCAGCTCCGGCCGCAGGAACCGGACGAAGTCGACGGTCAGCTTCAGGTCGGGCGTGCCCTTGACCTGCTTGGCGTTGGCCTTGGTGGCGTCCTTCTTCAGCAGGTTGTAGCTGTCCCAGTCGCTGTAGGCGGTCACGCCCCACTGCAGCACGTCGGGCAGGTTGGACGGCCAGCGGCGGCCGACCTTCCACTTGCCGCCGTCCTCCTTGTAGAGCGCGACGAAGACCCGGCCGACCCTGGCCAGCGCCAGGTCCACCCAGCCGGCCTTGACGGCCAGCTCCTGCGGTTTGGAGCTGCCGTCCTGGGTGTACTTCACCTCGACCTGGCCGCTCTTCTCCGCGGTGCCGGTGGCGACCGACACCCAGTTGGGCTTGGCGTACGAGCCGGGCTGGCGGGCCATCAGGCCGCCGAGGGAGAACTTGCGCTTGGGCTGGCCGCCCTTCTTTCCCTCGACCTTGACCCTGGCGTGCATGACGATGTCCCCGGCGAGCTCCTGGTAGACGAAGGGGCCGCGGAAGCCGTCGAACCAGGCCGAGGTCTTGGGCTCCAGGTACATGGAGCCCTTCACGGTCTTGTTCACGTCGTACTTGGCGATCCGGTCGACGTCCTTCTCCGTCGTGCTGAGCTTGGTCCACATCGTCATGTCCGCCGCGTCGGCGAACTCCGTCGAGGCCTCGCCCACCTCGCCGCCGGGCGCGGGCGGCGAGGCGTTGCTCAGCGTGAGCACGCCCGGTCCTGAGGGGGTCGGCGGTGCCGCCGTCGTCGTCCCGCAACCGGCGAGCGCGCTCACGACTGCCAACGTCCCTGCTACCTTCACCCTCATAGCGGACATTCTGCCGTGAAATGCCGATGGATGATCCGAGTACTCCCAGTACGATGACGGCCGTGCGACCTTGGGATGCGTTCACCTCCGCAGAGGCGGAGGTCCGTGCGATGGTCGCAGACCCCCGCTGGCAGGGGCTTTCCGTGCCCGACCGGGCCCACGTCCTGGCCGCCAGAATACTTGTGACCCCCGATGGCGACAGATGGCTCTTCGGCGCGCACGCGCGCTGGCATCTGCACGATCCCGGCGACGGCCGCTGGCACCTCGCGCCCCCGCCCAGGGGCACCCGGCCGCGCCAGGTGCGGCACACGGCGGCGGTGCTGCCCGACGAGGTGGTCCCGCACGGCCCCGACTTCCACGCCGAGCCCGGCTCCACCCAGGCGTTCATCGGCCCCGACGTCTCCGAGCACCTGACCGAGCAGCTCAGAGTGCTGCTGCGGGCCAGCGGGCGCAAGTCCGAGCTGGACTACCCGCTCACGGCCTTCGACGAGATCTTCGCCTCCGACGTGCCGAGCACGGTGGCGGCCATCTGGGGCACGATCATGTGGTGCGCGTACGCGCCCGCCTTCGACGGCAACGAGCGGCTGATCACCGTCTTCGGCGAATACCTGCGCCGCTCGCTGCCCGGCGACGAGTGGGTGCGCTGGCTGCCGCAGCCGCCGCTGCTCGACCTGGCCAGGCTCGTCGCCGAGCGGCTGCGGGCGGGCCGCTCGCGGGCCGCGCTCAGGCTGGCCGCGGTCATGGCCGACACCGCCCAGATCCTGCTGTCCGACACCCGGTTCAGGCCGCGGGCGCTGGCGCTGCTCACGATGGTCGAGCCCGTGCTGCGCCGCCCGGGGCTCGACGCCGGCCTGGCGGACGACGAGGCGGTGCGCGAGGCGTGGCTCCGGCGCTGCCCGGCGCGGCTGGGCCGGGCGCTGTTCTGGGAGACCGACCCGGAGGCGCACTTCCGGCACGCCGTCTACGACCTGGCCGAGGCGCTGCGGTTCGCGTCCGACCCGGCCGGCGCCACCGCGGCCTACCTCGCGGATCTGTCCGACTCCAAGGGGCGGCTGCCGTCGCTGCTGGACCACCGGCTCAGGCGCGCCTACGAGGAATTGGACCGTGCCGGGCTCACCGGCACGTCGGCGGGCGACTCGACCGAGCCTGACGGCTTCCCCGTCATCACCCAGACCGGCGGGGTCTCGATGAAGCCCGCTCCGGTGCTGGAGGTGGCGCCGCCCGACAGGGGCAGCGCGGCGGCGGTGCTGGGGGCCGCGTACGCGACGGGGCTCGCGTGGGGCAAGCTGACCGGAGCCAGGGTGCCGGAGCGCGGGCTGGCCGGGCAGACGGCGCTCGTACGCAGGCTGATCCACGAACGCGACGATCGTCACACGTAACCCACTATTATCGTTATTTCACTCTAACTCCGCCCATATCGTCCTATCACTTGAGCGATCAGGAAATTCGCTGAATTGTGATCTCGGATTCGGGAAATGATCCCCCTGGGGCCCCCGAGGCGCGGAAAGGAATGACTCCGATGGGCCATGTTGCCTGAAGACCCTCCGCCGTAACCTCGTAGAGGGTGTGGGCTGCGGAAGGAAAGGACGACGCGGTGGGGCACGACGACCTGGACTCTCGGGTCCACGACCGTGTCGCGTTGGACGAGATTGCGCTCTACGCCGAGGTGCTCACCGCCGTGGCAGTCAGCGAGCGGCGGCTGACCTTGGACGAACTCGACGACGCGCTCGGATTGCGGACTTCGGCGAGCCGCTGAAGGACCATCACGATTACTAGCCCCGGGGACCTAGTTCCGGAACTCGAATGAGGACCGGGACCATGGTTTCCGGGGTTTCACATAACTAGTCAATCGCCGGGGCTCGTCTCCTACGAACGGACGAGGCGGGCGATCGCCGCCGACGCCTCTTTCACCTTCGCCTCGGCCTCGGGCCCGCCGGTGTTGATCGCGTCGGCCACGCAGTGCGAGATGTGCTCCTCCAGCAGCCCGAGCGCCACCGCCTGCAGCGCCCGGGTGGCGGCGGAGACCTGGGTGAGCACATCGATGCAGTAGGCATCGTCATCGACCATGCGCTGCAGGCCCCGGATCTGCCCCTCGATTCGCCTGAGGCGCGTCAAGTATGCCTGCTTGTCTCCGCTGTACCCATGCATGCTTCTACGGTACCCGTAACCCGTATAAGCGTCCGCGCTCTCGTTCAGCGGAGATCGGTGATCAGCTTCTCCCACTGCTCGGCCACCTCGTCGGCGGAATGCCGCACGGCCGTGTCCAGAGCACCCGCGGCGAGCGAGCGCCGCCGGCGCTCGTCGTCGATCAGCGCCAGCAGCGCCGACGCGTAGAGCTGGAGCTCGCTCTCCGACTCGGGCACCAGCACGCCGTTGTAGCCGGTGGCCACGAACTCGGTCGAGCCTCTCGCCCCGTCGAAGGCCACCACGGGCACCCCGCACCCCATGGCCTCCAGCACGGTCATGCCGAGGTCGCCGTTGCGCGAGGTGTTGGCCACGATCGACGCCTTGGCGAACTCGCCCGCCAGGTCGGGCGTCGTGCCCATGAAGTAGACGTGGTTGTGCAGGTCGAGGTCACGGACCAGCGCGCGCAGCCGCCGCTCCTCGGGGCCCCCGCCGTAGAGCCGCAGCCGCCAGTCCGGCCGCTTGTCCGCCACGATCGCGAACGCCCTGATCAGCCGGTCGTACGCCTTGACCGGCACCCAGCGCCCACCGGCGGCCACGATCCTGTTGTCCATCCGCGAGCGCGGCCAGGGACCGCTCGGCAGCGCGTCCAGCACGGAGTGCACGAGAGGCCCGTCGGCGAGCAGCTTGGTCCACTCCTCCTGGGCCGAGTCCGTGGCCGTCACGACGGCGTTCAGGCGCGGGTAGAAGCGTTTGACGGGCCCCGGCACGGCCGGCCTGCCCCACTCCCTGGCGATCTTCAAGGTTTCACGTGGAGCGTGCCTGGCGGCCTGGACGCTGAGCCCCGGCCTGGTCGTGATCAGGACGTCGGACTTGAGGTTGCGCAGCAGCCGCCAGAACGCGACCTCGGTGCGCACCTGACCGCGCGGGAGCAGGTGCCTGACGCCCGGCCTGGCGTCGACCACGCTGCGCATGGTCACGTTGGGGCCCACCGGGAAGAACGGTTTGTCCTTCTGCCGCCTGACGCTGATCACCTCGACGTCGTGCCGCTCGGCCAGGGCGGTGGCCAGGTTGAGCGTGGCGCGCACGTCGCCGCGCATGGCGTACGCGGAGGCGAGGACCAGGCTGACCTTCATCCGCCCACCTCGATCCGCAGCTCGTCGTCGGCGGTGTAGCAGGGCCTGATGGGCACGCCGTCCACCTTGGCCGCGGGATAGTGCAGCCGGCGTCTCTTGCCGTCCACGTCGTCGAGCCGCGCGCCGAGCCGCAGCGGCGCGGGCACGCCCTCGACCTCCAGCGCCGGCTCCCAGGTGCCGGCGGAATCGGGGTCGGCGGCCAGCACGTCCACGAGCGACACGGCCGCGTGGAAGCGCACGCCCTGCACGGTGGCCCTGGAGGACACCTGCGCGCTCGTCTGGCGGCGGTCCAGGGTCAGCCTGGCCTCGTGGCGGGAGTCGTCGTCCTCCAGCCCGGTGTAGGCCAGCAGGCCCGTCACCTCGAAGCGGCCCTCCCTGAACCAGACGGCCCGGACCTCGGCCACCGGCTCGGCGTCGGAGATCTTCAGCGCCAGGAAGCCGTTGCGGGTGCGGTAGGAGCGGTAGGCGAGGGTCCGCTTGCACAGCGCGTACGCGTCGAGGTGGTCGAGGGAGAAGCCCGGGTCGGCGCTCCTCAGCCTGGTGCGCTTGCCGTCGTGGCGCAGGTAGGCGTCCCAGCGCCCGGCGCTGAGCTCCAGCGGCGCCAGCGAGACCGCCAGCGAGGTCTCGCGGGCCCGCGCACGCGAGGTGCCGAGCAGGACGTCGCGTTCGTCGCCCGTGGTGCGATGCCTGAGCACGAGCTCGGTGCCGTCTTCCAATGGTTCGTCGATGGCGAGTCGAAGGGATAGCACGTCGGCCAGGGTGACTTCGGCGTCGGTGACCACGACGCGCATCACGAGCCCCCTCCCCGTCGAATAGAGCCATGCGACGTTGAGGTTACCGTGATTTTCCCGTTATGTGGATGGCAGATTTCTTGCACCGGCCCCTGCTGACGTGCGGAACTCCTCCACAAGGGCTGTGGAGGAGTCCGACTTTTCGTGGTCAGGTAGGGGTCTTGACTGATTTGATCAAGAGCTGGGCCACGTCCACGACTTCCAGTGATTCTTTGGCCTCGCCGTTGTTCTTCTTCTCGTTGATGGCGTCACCGAGCATCACCATGCAGAACGGGCAGGCGGTGGAGACGGTGTCGGGGTTGGTGGTCAGCGCCTCGTCCACGCGCTCGGTGTTGATGCGCTTGCCGATGCGCTCCTCCATCCACATGCGCGCACCGCCGGCGCCGCAGCAGAAGCCCCGGTCCTTGTGACGGTGCATCTCCTGGGTCTGCACGCCGGGGACCTTCGACATGATGTCGCGGGGCTGGGAGTAGACCTTGTTGTGGCGGCCGAGGAAGCACGGGTCGTGGTAGGTGATCTTCTCCTCGATCGGCGTGACCGGGGTGAGCAGTCCCTCGTCCACCAGCTTGGCCAGGAGCTGGGTGTGGTGCACGACCTCATACGTGCCGCCGAGCTGGGGATATTCGTTGGCCAGCGTGTTGAAGCAGTGGGGGCAGGTGGCGACGATCTTCTTGACGCCCGCCTCGTTGAGCGTCTCGATGTTCTGCTGGGCGAGCATGTTGAACAGGTATTCCATGCCCAGACGGCGGGCCGGGTCACCGGTGCACGCCTCCATCGGGCCGAGCACCGCGAACTTGACGCCCGCGATGTGCAGCAGCTCCGCGACGGCCTTGGTGGTCTTCTTCGCCCGGTCCTCCAACGCGCCCGCGCAGCCCACCCAGAACAGGTATTCGGTGTCCTCGGGCATCTTCTCGTCGACCAGCTCGACCTCGAAGTCGAGCTCCTCGATCCAGTCGGCGCGCTTCATCTCGGACATGCCCCACGGGTTGCCCTTGTTCTCCAGGTTCTTCACCATCACTCCCGCCTCGGACGGGAACGACGACTCCACCATGACCTGGTAGCGGCGCATGTCGAGGATGTGGTCGATGTGCTCGATGTCCACCGGGCACTGCTCGACGCAGGCGCCGCAGTTGGTGCAGGACCAGAGCACGTCGGGGTGGATCACGCCGTCCTCGCCCACGAGCGGCTTCTCCAGCAGCGCCAGCACGTCGGTGTCCTTGTGCTGGTCCTGGTCGGCCGCCATCAGGTAGGGGGCCACCTTGAAGGCGTGGTCACGCTGGTCGAGGATGAGCATCTTCGGCGAGAGCGGCTTGTCGGTGTTCCACGCCGGGCACTGCGACTGGCAGCGGCCGCACTCCGTACAGGAGTAGAAGTCGAGGAAGCCCTTCCAGGTGGTGTCGCCGATCTTGCCGCGGCCGAGCCGCTCGGGGTCGAGGTCCTCGTCCTCGAAGTCGACCGGCTTGCCGTCCACGCGCATCTCGACCGCCGCCCCGAGGCCGTCGGGGCGGCGCGAGAAGAGCACGTTGAGCGGGGCGGTGAAGATGTGCAGGTGCTTGGAGTGCACCACGATGACCAGGAACACCAGCATGAAGCCGATGTGCAGGAGCAGCGCGATCTCCTCCAGCAGCGCGTTCTGCGGCAGCACGTCGCCGAGCGCGAGCGAGGCGAACGCCCCCGAGGAGTAGGGGAAGTTGCCGTTGGCCGCGGCGGCGCCGCGGGCCAGGAAGAGCGTCCAGATGATGTTGAAGATCATGAACAGGACGAGCCACGCGCCGCCGAGGTGCGAGCCGGAGAACCGGGAGTCGCGGCCGAGCTTGCCGGGAGAGTTCTTGATCCGGATTGCCGCGAAGGCGACCAGGCCGAGCAGGCAGGCGACCGCGATGAAGTCCTGCAGGAAGCCGAGCACGCCCCAGGTGCCGATGAGCGGGATGTGGAAGTCGGGCGTGCCGGTGATCGCGCCTTGGATGATCGCGCCGTACGCCTCGATGTAGACGGTCAGCAGGATGAAGAAGGCCCACATGACGAAGAAGTGGGCGACGCCCGACGGGGTCCACTTGAGCAGCTTCTTCTGCCCGAACACCTCGACGAGTTGCGCCTTGGCCTCATCGCCCGCATGCGCCTTGGCGTATTCGATCCGCTCAGGCGCAGGTGGGCCCACGGTGGCCAGCTTGAACAGGAACAACGCCCTGCGGCCGGCGACGGCCACCGCCGCGACGGTCATGACAAGCCCGATGACGGCTACCCAGAGCACGGGGTCCTCCCAGGACGACTTTGGCTGTCAGCGTACGCTCACCCGCATCGCAGACCTCTCCTCACGATCCTACCCACGGGTAACATCTTCGGTGTACGCGACATACCCTAAGGTCACCGCCCACTCTAGAACAATGCTCTAGGGTGTGAAGTACCTCTGAAGAGTCGGCCCGAGCAGTTCGACCAGTTCCTCATGATCGGCGCTCGCCAGCGGCTCCAGCTTGAGCACGTAACGGCCCATGATCACGCCGAACATCTGCGCGAACCCGGCCTCGACCTGCAACTGCGGCACGCCGAGCCGGGCGGCCACCTGGTAGAGCAGCGCGTTGGTGATGAACTCCCTGAACATCCCGGCGGCCTGGTCGTTCGTCATGGCCGAGCGGATCAGGGCCACCATCGGCTCGCGCGTCTCGGGCGCGGCGGTGACGCGCAGGACCAGGCGTACGAGCCGCTCGCCCAGCTCCTCGCGCGGGCCGTCGAGCAGGACGGGGATGACCTCGTCGGGCGTGATCGGCAGCTGCATGGCCGCGGCGAACATGCCCTCCTTGGTGTCGAAGTAGTGGTGCACGAGGGCCGGATCGACCTTGGCCTCCCTGGCGATGCCGCGCACGGTGGCCTTGTCGAACCCCTTCTCGGCGAACACCCGCCTGGCGGCCGTGAGGATCTCCCCCCGCGTGTCCGCCGACCCCGGCCTCCGCCCGGGCCTCCGCTTGCTGGTCCCATTTTCAGCGCTCATGGCCTCACTCCGTGAGGCAGGCTCGGTCGCCCAACGACGCCGCCTTCCCCCGCTCTGGTCGCTCCGCTCCCGCCACTCCTCCAGACGCCGCCGCTCCCTCGCGCATTCATGGGCCTCACTCCGTGAGGCGGGCTCGGTCGCCCAACGACGCCGCCTTCCCCCGCTCTGGTCGCTCCGCTCCCGCCGCTCCTCCAGACGCCGCCGCTCCCTCGCCGGGTCACCGGCCCACCGCCAGGTAGACGCGCATCGGGACGGAGAGGAGGCCCTCGGGGAAAGCTTTGCGGAGCTCCACGCGCTGGCGGTCGACCAGCTCGTCGGCGGTCTGCGGCGACATGGCCGCCATGTACGAGTGGGAGCGCAGGCCGAGCAGGAAGTCCTCGATGCCGACCAGCCGGGTCCAGGGGATCCAGCGTTCCTCGATCACCTCGAAGGCCGCGGCGATCGGCGGGACCGACCACTCCTCGACGGCCGGCCCCCAGTAGGTGGGGACCGCCTCGGCCAGCCGGGCCTCGTAGGCGGCCAGCCAGTCGGCCTGGGCGGCGTGGTTGAGGTTCCAGCAGCCCACGATCGCCCCGTCCGGCCGCAGCACCCGCCTGGCCTCGGCGATCGAGACCACCGGGTCCAGCCAGTGCCACGACTGCGCGTAGGTCACCAGGTCGGCCACCCCGTCGGCGAGCGGCAGCGCGTTGCCGTCGGCCAGCACGGCCGCGACAGGCGGCGGGGCACCCCGCTCGCCTTCCTCTCCACCCTCCCCGGCCGCCCGCGACACCAGCCGCGCGAGCATCTCGGCGCCCGGATCGACGGCGATCACCTGAGCCCCGCGCGCCCTGAGCGCCCGGGTCAGGATGCCCGTGCCCGCGCCGACGTCCACGGTGGTGGCGCCGTCGAGATCGACGCCGGACAGCTCGCTCAGCGCGCGGTACATCTCGTCGGGATAGGCCGGCCGGCCCGCGTCATAGGCGTCCGCCACGCTGTCGAACACCCGGCCAAGATCCTTGAGCGGCCCCCCGCTCACGAGGACGCCGCCAGGTGCAACCGGGCGAAGGCCAGCGCCTCGGCCAGATCGTCGATCCGTTCGGTACGGCTGGCCGCCTTGCGCGTGTTGATCTCCAGGACGACCAGCCCCGAATAGCCGTTGGTGGCCAGGCGCTCCAGCATCTGGGCACACGGCTGGTTGCCCCGGCCGGGCACCAGGTGCTCGTCCTTGTTGCTCACGCCCAGCCCGTCGGCCAGGTGCAGGTGGGCCAGCCGGTCGCCGAGCTTGACCGCCATCTCCATGGCGTCGGAGCCCGACACGGCCGTGTGCGACAGGTCGAGGGTGACCTGCGGGAAGTCGTAGTCGATCGGGTTCCAGTCGGGTGAGTAGGGCACCACGTCGTTGCCCCTGGCCTTGAGCGGGAACATGTTCTCGACCGCGAACGCGACACCCGTCTCGTCACGCATCCTGGCCAGCCCGGTCTCGAAGTCGCGCGCGTAGTCACGCTGCCAGCGGAACGGGGGATGGACCACGACGGTCGAGGCGCCGAGACGCTCTGCCGCCTTCTGCGCCTTGACCAGCTTGGCCCAGGGGTCGCGCCCCCAGACCCGCTGCGTCACGAGCAGGCAGGGCGCGTGGATGGCCAGGACGGGCACCTCGTAGTGCTCCGAGAGCCGCTCGATCACGTCGATGTCCTGGCTCACGGGATCGGCGCCCACCATGATCTCCACGCCGTCGTAACCCAGGCGCGCGGCCAGCTCGAACGCGTCAGGAGTGCGTTCCGGATATACCGAAGCGGTGGACAATGCGATCTTCGCATTGGGCACGCGGATGACATCAGCCACGTTGCCAGCCTAAGCCGGAGAAGCCGATCTGGCGCGCGAGCCCCACTGATGGGCCGCGTCGGGCGGCTCCCGGAGGTGACGAAGCACCTACCGTTGAGTCATGCCACGGATAGCGAAAGGTGCGATCCCGAGCCCGAACATCTGGAACACGCCCCAGGTCTACGAGCTGGAAAATCGCGCCGTCGACCCGGAGGGCGCGGCCGGCGCGGCCATGCGCGCGCTGCGCCCATGGGACGGCGCCACCGTGCTCGACATCGGCTGCGGCACGGGTTACCACCTGCCGACCCTGGCCGCCGAGGCGGCGCGGGTGATCGGCGTCGAGCCGCACGGCGACCTGGCCGGGCTGGCCCGCCGCCGCTGCGCCGGGCTGGCCAACGTGGCGGTGCACGCGGCAACGGCCCAGGAGCTGCCGCTGCCCGACGCGAGCGTGGACGTCGCCGTCGCGCGGTGGGCGTACTTCTTCGGGCCCGGCTGCGAGCCGGGGCTGCGCGAGCTGTCCCGGGTGGTACGCCGCGGCGGCGCGGCCTTCGTCGTCGATCTGGACGCCGCGCGGGGGGCGTTCGGCCGCTGGTTCTCGCGTACCGTGCCGACCTACTCCGCCCGCGAGGTCGAGTCGTTCTGGGACCGCCAGGGCTGGCAGCGGCGGCCGCTGGACCTCCGCATGGTCTTCCAGCGGCGGGCGGACCTGGAGGCGGTGCTGCGCATCGAGTTCACGCCCGAGGTGGCCGAGCAGGCGATCGCGGAAACGCCCGGTCTGGAGCTCCCCTATCCGAACGTCCTGCGCTGGCGCTACTTCTGAGGCTTGACATTGACGTCGGTGTCAACGTTTACCGTGGTGGCATGCGCATCGGTGAGCTGGCGGAACGCACCGGAGTGAGCACCCGCTCGCTTCGTTACTACGAGCAGCACGGGCTGCTCAGCGCCCGTCGCGGGTCCAACGGCTATCGCGACTACAGCGAGGACGACGTCCGGCTGGTGTCCGAGATCAGGGCCCTGCTGAAGGTCGGGTTCACGCTGGAGGACACCCGGCCGTTCGTGGACTGCCTGCGGCGGGGGCACAGCACGGGGGGCTCGTGCGCCGAGTCGGTCGAGGTCTATGAGCGCAAGCTGACCGAGATCGACGAGGAGATCCGCGTCCTGCTCGCCCGGCGTGCGGAAGTGGCCGCCCAGCTCGCCCAGTCGTGCCCAGGTTGCTTCGTAAGGGGATGAAGATGATCACACTGACCACGGACAACTACGAGGAGCAGGTGCTCAAGAACGACAAGCCGGTGCTGGTCGAGTTCTGGGCCGAATGGTGCGGGCCGTGCCGCATGGTTGGCCCCGTGCTTGAGCAGATCGAGGCCGAGCACGGCCTGACGATCGGCAAGCTCAACACCGACGAGAATCCCGAGATCATGGCCCGGTACGGCGTCATGGCCGTGCCGACGATGCTGTTGTTCGAGAACGGCGAGCCGGTCAAGCAGATCATCGGCGCCAAGCCCAAGCGCATGCTCGTCTCCGAGCTGGGCCTGGCCTGACCCGCCGACCGGCCCTTCCCGAGGTCCGCGCGCCTGCATCCGGCCCGGCCGCGTCCGGCCCGGTGAGGTGACCGGCCGTGCCGTGCGAGCGGGGCGCGAAGATTGTCGGTACGGGCCGCTAGCCTGCTCCACATGGCCAAGACTGCCCAGAAGCCCGGATACCGCTGCGCCGAATGCGGGTGGCGCACCACCAAATGGGTGGGCAGGTGCGGCGAGTGCCAGGCCTGGGGCACGGTCGACGAGGAGGGCGCCCGCGCCGGGGTCACCGTCGTCCAGGCGGGCGCCACCACCGCGCCCGCGCTGCCGATCGGCCAGGTCAAGGCCGAGGTGGCGGCGGCGCGCACGACCGGCGTGGCCGAGCTCGACCGGGTGCTCGGCGGCGGCCTGGTGGCCGGCGCGGTGGTGCTGCTGGCCGGCGAGCCCGGCATCGGCAAGTCCACACTGCTGCTGGAGGCGGCTGCCCGCATCGCCGAGCGCGAGACGGTCCTCTACGTGACGGGCGAGGAGTCGGCGGCCCAGGTGCGCCTGCGCGCCGACCGCATCGGCGCGATCCAGGACCGCCTCTATCTCGCGGCGGAGACCGAGCTGTCCGCCCTGGTCACCCATGTGGAGAAGGTGCAGCCGACGCTGCTGGTGGTCGACTCGGTGCAGACGGTCGGCTCGGCCCAGGCCACCGGCGTGGCCGGCGGGGTGACGCAGGTCCGCGAGGTGGCCGCCAACCTGGTGCGGCTGGCGAAGGAGCGCAACATGGCCACGGTGCTCGTCGGCCACGTCACCAAGGACGGCACGATCGCGGGCCCGCGCACGCTGGAGCACCTGGTCGACGTCGTGCTCAACTTCGAGGGCGACCGCCACTCCCGGCTGCGCATGGTGCGCGCGATCAAAAACCGGTTCGGCCCCATCGACGAGGTCGGCTGCTTCGACCTGCACGAGCGGGGCATCGAGGGCATCACCGACCCGAGCGGCCTGTTCGTCTCGCGGCGCAGCGAGCCGGTCCCCGGCACCTGCGTCACCGTCACGGTCGAGGGCACCCGCCCGCTCCCCGCTGAGGTCCAGGCCCTGGTCGCGCGCACGGAGGCGCAGCAGCCCAGGCGCACCTCGTCGGGGCTCGACACCTACCGCGTCCAGATGATCCTCGCCGTCCTGGAGCGCCGGCTCAACGCCCGGCTCGGCGGATGCGACGTGTTCACCGCGACCGTCGGCGGCATCAAGCTGGCCGACCCAGCCGTCGACCTGTCGGTCATGCTCGCCGTCGCCAGCGCCGCGGGAGACAAGCCGCTGCCCGCCGGCCTGGTCGCGCTCGGCGAGGTGGGCCTGGCCGGCGAGTTGCGGCCGGTCAAGGACGTGCGCAGGCGGCTGTCGGAGGCGGCCAGGCTGGGCTTCAAGCGCGCGCTCGTGCCCGCCGGATCCCTTGAGGAGGGCGGCCGCAAGCGCACCGGGCAGCGCTCGCTGGTGCCGGTCGGGCCGGTGGCGTTCGCCCCCGGATTTGAGGTCTTCCAGGCAGAGAACGTCTGGGACGCACTCACACACGTCACATAGCACGGCTAAGCTGAGCTTGACCAATCGACACGGGGGTCAGGTGGATAGGAGTCTTGACGACCGCCGTCGCGACGCTTTGGCCGCTGTGGCGCCGGGCACACCTCTGCGCGACGGCCTGGAGCGCATCCTGCGCGGGCAGACCGGCGGGCTGATCGTGCTCGGCTACAACAAGGTCGTCGAAGAGGTCTGCAGCGGCGGTTTCGAGCTCGACGTCGACTTCTCGGCCACCAGGCTGCGCGAGCTGGCCAAGATGGACGGAGCCATCGTGGTGAGCGGCGAGCAGCGGATCATCCGCGCCGCCGTCCATCTCGTGCCCGACCCCTCGATCTCCACCGACGAGTCCGGCACCCGCCACCGCACCGCCCAGCGCGTCGCCCGGCAGACCGGCCTGCCCATCATCGCGATCAGCAAGTCGATGCGGATCATCGCCCTCTACCTCGACGGCATCCGCTACGTCCTGGAGGAGTCCGCGGCCATCCTGTCCAAGGCCAACCAGGCCCTGGCCACCCTCGAACGCTACAAACACCGGCTCGACGAGGTCTCCGGCACCCTGTCGGCCCTGGAGATCGAAGACCTGGTCACGGTCCGCGACGTGGCCGCCGTCGCGCAGCGCCTGGAGATGGTCCGCCGCATCTCCGACGAGATCAAGGGCTATGTGGTGGAGCTGGGCACGGACGGCCGGCTGCTGTCCCTCCAGCTCGACGAGCTGGTCGCCGGGGTCGACTCGGAGCGCGAGCTGGTCATCCGCGACTATCTGCCCGCCCCGTCCGGCCGCCGCCAGCGCCGCCTGTCCGAGGCCCTGCACGAGCTGGACAAGCTGTCCGGCGGCGAGCTCCTCGACCTGGCCGCCGTGGCCCACCTGCTGGGCCACGGCGGCACCGACAAGCTCGACAGCCCGGTGAGCCCGCGCGGCTTCCGCCTCCTGGCCAAGGTGCCGCGACTGCCCGCCTCGGTGGTCGACCGCCTGGTCAACCACTTCGGCGGCCTGCAGAAGCTGCTGGCGGCCAGCATCGACGACCTGCAGGCCGTGGGCGGCGTCGGGGAGTCCAGGGCGCGCAGCGTCCGCGAGGGCCTGTCCCGCCTCGCCGAGTCCTCCATCCTCGAACGCTACGTCTGAGCGAAAATCTCTTGCCGGGGATGTAGAGAACCGGCTCCCGGCTCCGACCTCCGCACGAAAGCGATGCGGAACAGGCGGAGGAGCCGGACATGCGTAAGATCATCTTCTGGGTGCACACCTCGATCGACGGGCACATCGACGGGCCGCAGGGCGAGTTCGACTGGCCGGTGATGGGCGATGAGCTGTCGGCGTACTCGGAGACGCTCACCGAGCGGGTCGACACCTTCCTGTACGGCCGGGGCGTGTGGGAGGGCATGGCGGCCTTCTGGCCCACCGCCGAGTCGGTCTCGGACCATCCGCACGTGCTCAGGTTCACCCCGATCTGGCGCAGCACGCCGAAGATCGTCTTCTCGACCACCCTCAAGGACGCGGACTGGGGCACCACCGTGCTGGGGAAGAACCTCGCCGAGGACGTGGCCGAGCTCAAGCGGCAGCCCGGCAAGGACCTGCTGCTGACCGGCGGCTCGGCCCTGGCCGCCGCGCTCACCGAGCTCGGCCTGATCGACGAGTACCACATCGCGGTGCACCCGGTCGTGCTGGGCGGCGGCAGGCCGCTGTTCGCCGCCCGCGCGGACCGGCTCGGGCTGCGGCTGGTCGAGTCGCGCACGTGCGACTCGCAGGTGGTGGTCATGCGCTACGACCGCGCCTGACGATCCCGCGCCCTCGGGTCAACGAAGGTGGAAGACGCCCTTGGTGCTGCGCAGCTTGCCCATGCGGACCGAGGCCACGTACGTGCCGGGCAGCGCCGCGGCCGGCGTGGTGCGGCAGTCGGTGCTGGAGCGGCGGCGGTCCCAGTCCAGCGACCGGACGTACGGCACTCCCCGCTGGAGCTGCTGCACCTCCGTGCCCGGCCCGCTCACGCAGTCGGCGGTGGACCAGATCCGGTCCGCCCCCGAGGTGATGCGGATCTCCATGGCGCGCGGGCCCACGTCGGCCGTGCACATGACGGGCCCCGTGTTCACCAGCGTGACCAGGAAGCTGGGCTTGGTCCCCGCCGCGTAGATCTGCTCCTTGCCGCCCTGCAGGCTGAGCACCAGCTCCGACTCCGCGCACGGCTCTCCGGGCCGCTTCGGCCGGGCGACCGGGGACGTCTTGGGCACGCTGGGGGTGGGCGACGGGCTGGTGGTGCCCATGGCGAGCGTACGCAGGCCAGCCAGCAGCGGATCAGCCGCGGGGGTGACGCTCGGGGTCGACTGGGCGCTGGACGTACGCTCCGGCCCGCTGCCCCCGCTCGAACACGCCCACGCCACCACGGCCACCACGACGAGGACCGCCACCAGCACGCTCATCCGCCGTCGCCAGTAGACGTCACCGCCGTCCCCACGCATCGTATCCGGATCCATACGCTCAGCATGGTTACCTCAGGACTGCGAGGAGTGACGACACGCCGAGGCCATTCATCTAGGCATACCCTTGACCGCGTGGTTGAGTCGAACCTCCTGCACGCCCCCGTTCTGGACTGGTACGAGGACAACGCCCGAGACCTCCCGTGGCGAGCTCCCGACGCCACCCCGTGGGGGGTGCTGGTCAGCGAGATCATGCTCCAGCAGACCCCGGTCGTCCGCGTTCTGCCGGTCTGGCACGAATGGATGGCCCGCTGGCCCACTCCCGAGGCGCTGGCCGCCGAACAGCCCGGCGAAGCCGTGCGCCACTGGGGCCGGCTCGGCTATCCCCGCCGCGCGCTGCGCCTGCACGCCTGCGCCAAGGCCATCACCGAGGAGCACGGCGGCGAGGTGCCGTCCGACCACGCGACCCTGCTGGCCCTGCCGGGCATCGGCGAATACACCGCGGCCGCGGTCGCCAGCTTCGCCTACGGCGGACGTCACGCCGTCCTGGACACGAACGTCCGCAGGGTGTTCGCCAGGGCCGTACGCGCGGAGGAATATCCACCCACGGCCACCTCGGCGGCCGAGCGGCGCCTGGCCGAGACCCTGCTGCCCGAGCTGGGGGCCGCCCGTTGGGGCGTGGCGGTGATGGAGCTGGGCGCGCTGGTCTGCACGGCTCGCGCCCCGCGCTGCGCCGACTGCCCGATCACCCACCTGTGCGCCTGGCGCCTGGCGGGCAAGCCGCCGCACGCCGGCCCCGCGCGCAAGGGCCAGACGTACGCGGGCACGGACCGCCAGTGCCGCGGCCGGCTCCTTGCGGTGCTGCGCGCGGCCCACGGCCCGGTGCCCAAGGCGGCACTCGACGTCGTGTGGGACGACGCCCCACAGCGCGAACGCGCCCTGGACGGCCTGATCGCCGACGGCCTGGCCGAGCACCTCGACGACGGCACCTACCGCCTCCCCCACGGCTGACCCCGCACGAGCCCCGCCGTCACCGGACCCAGAGCGGCACGATGCGTTCGGCGTCCTTGGGGGCCAGGTCACAGGCGCCGGGCTCCGAGACGCCGCCGGGGTTGTAGACCTCGGCCCCTGGCGGCGCCACCACGATCGCGGCGAACCCGGCCGCCGGGTCGGCGACCATCTGCCTGCTCACCTCCGCGGGCAGCACCATGGTGTCGCCCGCGGCGACCTCGAACCGCTCCCCGCCCAGCTCCACGACGGCGGCCCCGTCGAGCCACGTCCACACCAGCTCGGCATCGAACGCGTGCACCGGGCCCACCATGCCGGGCTTGGCGTCCACCCGCCACACGGCCTGCCCGGCCTGCCCCTGAGTGGGAGAGGCCAGCGTGGTCATGACCCCGTTGGGCGTCTCGACCCGGCGCCGATCAGCCGCCGGAACGACAGACTTCATCAACGATCCCCTTCCTCGATCTTCTTGATGGCCCGTCCTGGGCCTTCACGCGATCCATGGCGGGACGCCGTAGTCGGCCCCGTCCGCGCTCATGGCCCTGGCGCCGGCCGGAGCCGTGACGACCGCCACGTAGCCGTTCTCCGGGTCGGCGAGCACCTGCCGCACCGTGTGCGCGGGCATGACGACAACGTCTCCGGCCGCGACGGCGAACGTCTCGCCACCCAGCTCGACGGTCGCCGCCCCGGCGAGCCAGCTCCACACCTGCTCGCTGTCGAAGTCGTGCACCGGCCCGGCGACACCCGGCTTGGCCTCCACCTTCCAGAGCGAGCGCGAGGCCCCTCCCTGCGTCGGCGAGGCGAACGTCGTCATGACCCCGCTGGGAGTCTCCGATCGCCGCGCCTGCGCGCCACGTATGACAGTCACGCGTCCAACCCCCTAAGATAGGCAACTACGTTGTCTATATAGTTAACCAGGTTGTCTATCGTGTCAAATGACGCCCCCGGCTTCGAACTTCCGTTGCGCCTGCTGCTCGCGTTCAGGATGCTGATCGACGAGTTGCACGCCGAGCTGGCCCGGCAGGGGCATCCGGACATGCGGCCCATGCACGGGTTCGTCATGCAGGCCATCGGCCCGGGCGGCACCACGGCCGTCGAGCTGGGCCGGACGCTCGGCGTCTCCAAACAGGCCGCGGGCAAGACGATCGACACCCTCGAACGTGTCGGCTACGTCGAGCGCACCGCCGATCCCGACGACACGAGACGCAAGATCGCCCGGCTCACCCCGTACGGGCTGGACGCCCTGCACCGCTCGGCCCGCATCTTCGACGACCTCCGCGCCCGCTGGGCGAACGAACTGGGCGAAGACCGGCTACGGGCGCTGGAGGCCGACCTGCGCAAGATGACTCCCGCCAACCTGTGGCGCCTGGACACCCCCGGCTGGTTCGGCAGCCTTTGAGCCGCCCGCCCCCGGCGGCCATGGCGTGCGGGCAGGGGCACCTGTACGGCGCTCAGACGGGGATGTGCCGCCTCCCGTCGAGTCCCGCAGGTCAGGGGCAAGGAACGGAGCCGTCAGGCGGCACAGGCGGCACAGGAGCGCCGCCGGACGGCGATCAGCCGGTGGCCGGAGCCGTCAGGCGGCGAGCTGGAGGCCCAGGCTGGTCAGGTTCGTACGGGCCCACGCCAGCTCCTCCGCCAGCATCGACACCAACGCCCCAGGCCCCTTGGCCCGTCCAGGCACCATCAGGTTGTGCGTCTCGACCTCGATGTGCGCACTCCCGCTGACCGCCCCCGACAGCATCGCCGTCAGCGTGTCGTGCAGCACCGCGCCCGTGCTGGGCGTCTCCCCCGTGTGGTTGTGCACGTGCCCCAGCTTGACCACCGGCGCACCGGCCTCGGCCAGCCCCTTGAGCGCCGCACCCGGCTCCTCGGCGCCGCAGGCGAGGTGACAGGCGTCCAGGCAGACGCCCAGGTGCTCGGAGTCGATGCCGCACACCCGCTCAAGGGCCTGCTCGGTCGTCTCAAGCACGCACCCGGGCCAGGGCTCGAACCCGACCCGGATCGTCTTGCCGGTCACGCTGTAGATGCCGCGCAGCTCGCGGGCCAGCCGCTCCAGCCGGCGGGTGGCGATGGAGTGCAGATCGGCGGGCCAGTCACGCCGCCAGCCGATCGGAATCGTGGAGATGCTCCCGAACCGCACGTCCTCCGGCAGCAGGAACGCCAGGATCTTGGCCAGCGCCATGGTGTAGCGGTATCGCTCGGGCTTGGCCCAGTCGGGTCCGGGGACCTCCTGGTTGCGTCCGCCGGTGCCGTTGAGGCTCACGACCTCGAGGCCGCGCTCCTCGAGGGAGCGGCGTAGCCGTACGAGCTCGATGCGGTCGGCCGTGAGGTGGTCGGCGACGCTCGGCGAGAGCCAGAGGCCGATGCCCATCCGCTCCACGCCCAGCCGCTTGCGCACCGGGACCGCGTAACGGGTGAGGTGGGCGATCAAGTTCTCCAAGTCTTCAGCGGGGTGGACGCCTGCGTTGTAGGCGAGGTGAACGAGCGTTCCGTCAGCGTGACGCAGGCGCATCGGTTTCCTCCACGGCTTGCTTTAGTGTTCCCGTCGCCCGCCCCGGACGTGCGAACCCTGTGAGCATGCCTGCTTGCGGGTGACGCACGCGTCCGCCCTGAGTTGATTTCTTACTACTCCCCAGGGAGCAGCCCTCAGCCTAGGAACACGATCTTGTGGCTCACTTGGATGAGACTTGGCGTAGCTCTACGCAGTGTAGTACTACTCGCGGTGGTGCGATACCCGCCCGCCCAACAATTACGCAACGGCCGCATCCGGCATCACTTCCGCCCACGTCGCCATATCCAGCGCGAGCGGATCTTACGGCGGTAGGTCATGTTAGAAGTGAAACCTGTCACACCGGAGCGGATTGACGATCTCGATACCTACCGAATCCGACACCGCCCAACAAAACTCCCAGGGCACGGCCAAGATCGAGAGAACGCACGAATCGGCACACTCAGGTCGCAAACCACGGGCGCTCGGCAGGGGCGCTCGGTAAAGGCGCAACGGGAACCACTCGGGCCCGCAGCACCCGTGACGGGACGGGGACCGCTCGGGCCTCAGAGCACCGTGACGGGGACAGGGGGCACTCGGGAGCCGCATCCCCGCAGCCCGATGGGGACCGCTCGGGGCCTGGAGCACCGGGACGGGGACCAAGACCGAGACGGGGACGAGACCGAGACGCGACGGGACTGGGCGGAAATGGGACCGGAGAAACGAGACCGGAGAGTCGGGACCCGGGGAAGCAGAGACCGGGGCGCGACGGGACGGGACGGGATGCAGGGAGCGGGGCTCAGCGTAGGCCGATGGCGCTCTCCCAGAACCAGTTCCAGCGGATCTCGTCCCTGAAACGGGCCGCCCCCGCCTCATACAGCACGCCGATCGCGCCATTCCCGATGAGCGCCATGTCCGAGTATCCGGCGTGGTCGCCGTCGATCCGGACACCCGCATTACCGACGCTGTTGTCGTAGTTGCGCCAGGTCGCCCCCTCGTCGAAGGACGAGCGGACGTTCAGGCCCACCGGGTTGTTGTCCGTCTTCGGCGTGGCCGGCGCCGACAGCAGGATCCGGGTGTAGGCACCGCCGTCCCAGCGCTGGCGGAGCAGGGCCGGGTGGGTG
>NZ_VCKX01000159.1 GCF_005889725.1 Nonomuraea zeae | reverse complement strand
GCTTGCCGGTCTCCTTGACGATACGCAAGCGCCCCGGCCCAGAACTCCGGATCAAAGCGCCGCCGCGTAACTGCTGCCACGACCAAACCTTTCCCGGTTCGGTCTCCACGCTATGAGGGGAAGGCCAGTGCCTGCACCTAAGCTTTTGATCTCCCCTGGCAACGATCATCGCGCGTTGAGATGACCCGGAGCATTCTTGTGGGGTGGCGGAGAAGCGTCAGCGGCGATGTCCGGAGCGTAGTAGTACGGCAGCGCCCGACCTGGCTGTCCTCGAGCTTTGTTGCCCAGCACCCCGCATCAGCCCGTGTCGTGGATGAACGTGCCGCTGCAGACCAGGGATGCCGATGGCCTCCGACTCCGCGGATAACAGGCGCCCCCAGATGTCCCGAGGTATGCGCATCATGGCGTCGCGCCGCCCTCGGCTGCGTAAGAAGCGGCAGTGCAGGTGGTTCACCATCGTCCTCGGCGCGATCGACTCCACTGGCATCGTCAAAGCACAGCGCCGCTTCCAGCGGGGTCGCCGTCGACACCAAGCCGCTCATGGGGCTCCCCATGCCGATCCGGTACGGCTGGCGCGTCGCCCTCCACACTTTGGAAGGAGAGACCCCGGCGACTACGCCGACGCCGTCAAACGCCTGGCCCACTTCTGGGGCGTTCACGCCGTCCGCGTCACCTCCGACAAGTCAGGTCAGGTACTGCCGGGCCGCCACCATCCGCGACCCGCTGGTCAAGGTCGACCAACTCCCCGGTGCGCCGCGCGCAACGGATCCAGGTGGATGCCACTGGTGCCCCAGAGAGGTCCTCAATGCATCCTCGCACGTGGCCTCACCCGCTTTGTGCTCGACAGCAGCACGTCGAACGCGGCGACCTCCGCAGTCCTATCCCTTCGCGGGCGACGGGAACGTCTGCCTGCCTCCAGCAGCAGGCTTGCCGGCGGCCTTGCCATCGGCCCCAGGTGTCGCGTGGACGCACGAGCATCGACCGCTCCCGCTCCCGCATCCCAGCCATCGTCGAGCGTGCCGTCGCCACCTTGAAACTCCTGGAGACTGCTGACACTCCACGAGCAACTCGTCGACGTACATCTGCGCAGTGCCTGAGCAGACGGACGCGTACGCTCTAGCCTGCGATGAGGGCGTTGGCCTCCGTGATGAACTTCTGTGCGGCATCGTCAGGGCTCATCCGGCCGAACAGAACCTCATCCGTATACCGGGTGAGGATCTCTTCCATGGCGCTGGCGCCCTTCGGCGGAGCGGCGGGCGGGTTCGTGAGCTCGCCCTTGATCTCGTCGAGGAAGGCCAGCGTCTTCTTGTCGGTCTCCGGCAGCTTGGCCCTGACCGCCGCCAGCACCTGGGAGTTGGCCGGAAGGCCGCGGTCGCTGAGGATGATCGCGCCCGCCTCCGGGTCGTTGACCATGAAATCGATGAACTTGGCAGCCTCGGCCGGGTGCTTCGACTTCGACGAGGCGGTGTAGAACATGGCGGGCTGCAGGAACATGCCGCCTGCGGCGGCGCCCTGGACCTTCGGCATCCGCAGCAGGTCCACTTCCTTTCCGCCCGACGCCTTGTTGATCGCGCCCAGCTCGTTGCTCCACCACATCCCCATCGCGCCGTTGCCGGTGGCGAACAACGACCGATCCACTCCCTGGCCGCCGAGCTCAACGCTCTTGGAGACGTCAGGAGAACCCTTGGTCTTGATGACCTTCCGGTGGACGGCCCACCATGCCTTGAGCGTATCGGGCGACATGCCGATCTTGTTGCCGTCATAGAACGACTCGCCCCGCTGCGCGGCGAAGATCTGCAGGAAGGCCGGGTTGAAGGCCTGCTGCGTTCCGTAGACCTTGCCGCCGGTTTTTGCGGTGATGCTCGCCGCCAGGTCGACGTAGTCGTCCCAGGTCCACGTGGTGTCTTGGGGCAGCTTCTGCCCCGCGCCCGCGATCGCCTTCGGGTCCGCGACCAGGGACCAGGCGTTGACGCCGGTGGGAATGGCGAACTGCTTGCCGTCGATGACGCCGGTGGTCAGCACCTTGCCGTCGAGGTTGGCGGTGTCGACCTTGCCGGACAGATCGGCGAGCGTGCCGCGTTCGGCGTATTCCCGCAGGCCGCGGATCTCCAGGGTGATGACGTCAGGCGCGTCGCTGCTCGCGACCTTCGTGGAAAGCGTCTCGTAGTAGCTGCCGAAGCCGGAGAACTCCGCCACGACGTCGATGGCCGGGTTCTTCGCCTCGAACTTCTTGATCGCCTCTTCGGTCCTCTTCTGCCGCACGTCAGTGCCCCAGTAGGAGAAACGCAACTTGACATCACCATCGGCGCCTACGCCGCCGCAGGCCGTAGCGATCAACAGCACGACAGCGGCCAGCGACGCCGCCGTCCACATCTTCTTGCCAGAGCTCACGGCTCTGCCTCCTGGGGGGTTGGAGGACCTGCTTCGGTCCTGTGGCCGTCACGCCACGGATCAGTTCAGCAAGAAGCCGATGATCTGCCCGGCCGCGATGATCGGCCTGGTGACCAACGGGATTCACGAGTGCTCTCCACCGGAGTCAAAGAGTTCCGTACGGCTGTCGGGGCGGTGAAGGTCGCCGGACGTCATTGAGGTAGAGGGGACGAGCCTGACTGTGTCGACCACGAGCGTTGATTGAAGGACTTGATCAATGATGCCGCCTCCGATGTGGTGAAGGTGCCGAATCCGCACCACCCGCAGACCTGGTGCTCCACCGTCACGACCGGCCGGCCATCCGGGGGCGCTCTCTGCCCGAGCCCGTCGGCCGGGCCACGCAGTCCCGCCGCCGACGCGGCCGTTTGATCGCGTACGGGCTGGGCGGTCGGCCACGCCTCGCCCGGCGGGCGCGTTCTGCTCGCCTATGGATCGATGAGCCCTTAGGCCAGCACCGACGCCCTCGCCAGGCTGGCAGACCGATATCGAACGGTCGGCTTCGACGAGATCGTCTGCTTCGCTCCGCAGCCGAGCGTGCCGTGTTCGACAAGGTAGTCGGGCGGTTGGGCGACTTTTAGGGAGTAAGCCACATAAGCTCTCAAACCACACTGAGTTGGTGTTAAAGAGCTTTTCGCGGCTTAGGGTGTGTGCCCCCGCGAGATCAACCTCTCGGACACCCAATCCGATCTGCGCACCGCCTGCTGCGGCACGGATGCGAGCTCCAAGGCGAAGCACCCGAGCGTGTAGGCATAGGAAGTCCTCGGGTACTCGGCGGTGCTGTTCGATATCAGCGCGGCGACCACGCGGAGATGTCGGTGGTCGGCTCCAACTCCGCGGGTCCGCTCACCACACGCGTGGGTAACGAAGGCGCCGTCCTGCTGAGCGTGGGTGCGCACCTGCTGTCGATGGTGCCCGCCGAAGGTTGGTACCGGACCGAGATGTTTTTAGGCATGTTCATCTTCGGCACCGGAACCGGCATCGGCACGGCCGTCGTCGCGGCGGCCATCGCGGCCTGTCCGGCGCGGCGCCGAACGAGGCAGGCTCGGCTCCGGGCGTCACCAACTCGATGTTCCAGGTCGGCGCGGCCTTCGGTATCGCGTTGTGCGTGACGGTGTTGGCGGCCACCATCGACCGATCAGTGGCGGACGCCCGGATCGGCCTCAACGCAGGCGTCCAGGCGGCTTTCACCACAGCGCTCATCTGCCGCGGCGGTGTCTGGTGGTCGCGAACGCGCTCGACCTGCTGCCCGAGAGAAGGACCGCTCCGAGGCCTCGACCAGCTTTCCGTTGTGAACGACTAACGGACGAAATCGCGGACCTAAGATCCGTACTCGAACTCGGCAGCTCCCTTCGGCGGGCACGGCTCATCGAGCGGAGCCATCCCTCCTTCCGTTCGGAAAGCGTTTCAGACTCGGCCGCGTGGCATAAGAAATACTCCCACACGCCCGCGTCTGGTCGCCGGTCTGGCCGCGCTATCGCCCAGCGACCGGACCGTGCTGCTGCTGGCGTCTGCGCCCAGCTCAGCTATGAGGAGATCGCCGAGGCGCTCGGCGTTCCGCGCGGCACGGTCGGCTCGCGGCTCAACCGGGCCCGCAGAAAGCTCCGCTCGGTCATCGACATGGAGGAGTCGTCATGACCTATGACCTGCAGGAAATCAAAGCCTTGCACGACGCGCTGCCCGGCCCCTCCGCCACGGCCACCGCCACCGCGAAGGCCTTGCTGGCGATTGAGGTAGCGGCGGAGCGCACGCCACCGACCGGCTCTGCCAAGAAGCACCGCCTCCTGCTCAGGGCGGGCGCGGTCGGCCTGGCGGCGGCCGCGACCCCGGCCAGCGCGGCGGAACTGCTCCAGGAGGCGGCCACGGCCGCCGGCCGGCAGCAGGCGCCACGGCCGATTCCTGGCCCAGTCGGGCGCGGGCCGGGGTGCTTCGTCGCCATCGCCGTGCGGCCGCTACCTGTTCGTCATCTAGGGTGATCAGCTCAGGCCGATCGGACCCACAGTGTGAGAAGGCTTCGACCCTGGTTCGGTGCTGCTTGGCACAACTTCGAGATCTCCCGCTGCTCAGCCAGCGACGATCGCGCGGCCGGAACCGCGCAGGAGATGCCGGGAGCGGGGTTTCGCCAGGGGTGGGATCTCGAGCGACGGTTGGGATGCGGTGCGGCACTGCGATGAGTGGCCCGGAAGTTCAGAGCGGGCTGCTTCTGGGCCACTCATCGTTCTCCCACCCGGCCTGGCCCGGGAACGCGCCCTAGGCCGTCGCGAGCTGGGCGGCCACGCGTCAGGGGTTCGCATGACCGCTCCTCCATAAGACATTTCCTCAGCTCCGCCGACCTAAGACGCTGACGATCTTAACGAGTCAATTTCTGAGGGCAATAACATTTCCTGCCACCTGTCGCTGCTTTCCTGACAGTCGGACCCGAGGTGGGCAGGCGGTGTCAGACTGCTCCGTTACGGTGCAGCCATGGCGAATTTCGTACTGGTTGCAGGCGCGCGGCTCGGGGCGTGGGCGTGGGACGAGGTGGTGCCGTATCTGCGCGCAGTCGGCCAGGGCGCTCACCCGTTGACGCTGTCCGGTCTTGCCGACAAGAGGGGTGTGCCCGCTGGGCAGCAGACTCACGTCCAGGACATAGTCGACGAGGTCGAAGGCCAGGATCTGCGCGACGTCGTCCTGGTGGGTCATAGCTACTCGGGCATCCCGGTCGGTCAGGCTGCCGGGCGGATCGGTGACCGGATGGCCCACGTGGTCTTCGTCGATTCCAGCGTTCCGGCCGATGGCGAGGCGTTCGTCTCCGCCTGGCCGGATGGTGGGGCGATGGTGAAGGCATCGATCGCCGAGAACGGAGGATTTTGGCCGCTCGCGCTCGCAGGTCACTATGACGGCCAGGGCCTCACCGAAGAGCAGATCGAACGGATCGTGGGTGGCTCAACGCCGCACCCGGGCGCCACGCTGACCGAGCCCGCCGTGCTGGCACGGCCACTTGACGAACTCCCGGCGACGTACATCCAATGCCTGCTCGCCGGAGCCGAGCCCAGCGACGACGTGGCCAAGCTGCTGACCAGCAAGCACTGGCGGCTGGTTGAGATGAACACCGGCCACTGGCCGATGTTCTCCCAGCCGCGCGAACTTGCGCAGATCTTCCTCCAAACGGTCGGGTAGCGACCGCAGGCCCATGCTCTGCGGGCTCCCTTTGGGCGTGCACCGCGTGCGTTGGTCACAGCCACTCGTCGATGGCTGCGACGAGGATGGTGGCCTCGTAATGGACGGCGAGTTTCTCGTAGCGGATGGCCACCGGCTAGTGTCATTGGAAGCTGCTCTCGGGTCCTCATGTCGTGCGCGTCCGGGTCCTCTGTGGTGCTGGCCCGTTCGTCCGGCCGCGGAGCCTCAGGTGGCGGCCTTGGAGCGCCATGTGCTCGCGGTTCCTGTTCCTGCGGGTAGACACTCTTGCCGTGCGTGGGGCCTGTTCGTTAGGAGCCGCGCCACTACAGCGGAGGGAGACGGCCTCGGTTTAGAGGCGATCGAGGAGTTCCGTCTTCTTCGATGTGAACTCATCGTCTGTGGGCAGCCCCTCCCCGTGTAGCCGCCCGAGCTCGCGTCGGCTTCTTCCTGCCACGTCACGATGCGCAGGTAGCCCTCGTCCATGGCCCCCTGCGGGAACCACTCGACGCGCCGGATGTCGGCCAGCGTGTACTCCATCAGGCGCTTCTTGGTCTTGCGGGCGCTCGCGTCATCGGACCACTCCAGCCGGATCATCTCCCCGTCGAACATCGCCGCGCCCTCCGAAGGCCGGATGCGCAGCGGCACCGTTGGGACGAGTGCGAGGGCGTACTTCTCCGGCGGGCACGGGCCGTGGCCGAGCCGGGCGGCGTCGGCCGCGAGCCGGAGCCGGTCGGCGTGGTACTCAGCGAGGAGTTCGGTGTCGGGTCTGCCGGTCAACAAGAACGGCTGCCTTCTCGGCGAGCAGCGGCCCCACGGCGGCGTAAGAGTCGGCGCGCTCGCGTGGCCGGAACTGGAGCTGCCAGCCCTTCTTCCGCGCGGAGGTGAAGTCGACCGCCGCGACGGCCGCCAGGGAGACCACAACGGGCGAGGGCTTTCAGCAGCGCGTGGGTGCGCCGCCGGGAGCTGTACTGAATGACGACCTTCTCCTCGTCCAACTGCCATGTTGCCGCATTTCCCCGCAACTCGTCCATGCGGGAAACTAGGAGCGGTGACCACAGGGACATCGGGGAAGGGGTCTTCGCCCGTTCATGCCGCGCGGCGTCGGCAGGGCGTGGGAGAACCCAGAGACCGCCCGTCTGGATCAGCCACCACCGGCTCCAGCAGGGGCCTCGGCCGAGCGAACTGGTCGTGCTGGGCCATGTGATGGAACTGAGACCGGGCATACAGCACGCAGCAGCCCAGGCGGTGGGCAGCGTTGAGAAGGTCACGAGCAGTGCGGGTCAGATCGACGTCTGCCGCGGCTCGGAAGCCTGGCGGTGCAGCATCTCCTGCAACTGTGCGGCCCTGCCTGGCAAGTCGTTCAGAAGCCGGCGGAACTCGGTGAAGCGTTCGCCCAACTCCGAACATTGTTGACCGACCGTGCCGTGGCGCCGCGTCCTCGGTACGCGTGATCGCGGTGCTGACCTGTCAGGAGGCTGTATGTGGGCTTGGTGCGCCTGGCGGTGGCGATCCCCTCGGACTGGCGCTCGGCTCGCAGCTCGAGCTGGTAGGCCGCGGCCGCGGCCAGAACCGCGAACATGAACCGGTCCTCTTTGATGGCCGGAACAAAGTTCTCCGTCAGCGACATGACGGTGATTTCGCGGTCGCGCAGCTCGTTGACCGTGGTCAAGACGGTCCAGCTGAGCGGTCCCACCGATCGGACTTCTAAAACTTCGGGGGGTCGCCCGCCTTGGGCAGCGCCCGGCGATGGCCTCTGACAGGCCGGGTGCCCGCCTCCTCGCGTACGCACCGAGACAATCACACCACGTGATCATCCAGATTCGGAACGCGCAGCACCTGACTGCTTACACTGCTGAGTGGAGGCCTCAGATGGCATGAGCATGAGGGCGAGATAGCGCTGAAATTGCCAAAGCGGGCGCTCCAGGAGAGAGAAGCGGCCACGGCCACTCGGTGCTTCAGCGAGCCCTCGCTGAACTCCCTGCATGACGACCATGTCCTCCGCCTGGACCTGGCTTACCAGCGAGCGGTAAACCGTGCGAGCTTCTTCAAAGCCTGCTGCTTCCCTCGACTCCGGTGCCATCAGGATGCTGATCTGGGTGTCGTGTGTGGTCGGTCCTGTTGGCAGCCAGCGGATCCATACCGCGTTGTCGGGGGTCATTGCCAAGAGGAACTGGGGGAAGATCCCGGCAACAATCATCCCCGAGCGCTGCTCAGGGGTGAGTCCTGGCCAAGGCGGAAGCAGCGTGGGCAGCACCGGGTGGCCGTTATCCTCGCCGGCTGCTGCCTGCTTCGAAACCGGATTGAGCATCGTGAACCACCGCCCGGTGGCGTCATCTACACGCGTGTTCTGCCCGGGCATGAGCAATTGCAACGTGGCTGCGTGAGCACCGATGTGGTGATAACTTTCCGCGCCGTTCTCCAGGGCCACCTTCCAATTCGCAGCCACGCTTTTCCAAACCATCGTGTCCACGGTGATCCAGGAGCTGAAGTCGTAGCTTCCAAGCTTGTCAGTGAGACCTTGGAGGTGCGGCGCGAGGGGTTCGGCGTCCGGATCAAGGTTTATCCAGAGAAAGCCGTTCCACTCCGCAATAGGGAAGGTCGGGAGGCGGCAGGTTGAGCGGTCGAAGTCGACCCCTTGCATCAGTGGGGCCCCGGCAAGCTGTCCGACGTACCGGCCGTCCAGCCGGTACGTCCAGCCATGGTAAGGGCATGTCAGGCGAGAAAGGTTGCCCCGTGGCGGCGTGGTCTCCGGTGGAAGAACGTCCATGAAACGGTGGCGGCAGACTCGTGAAAGGGCGTGCAGCGCGCCGTTCTCATCTCGAGTGATGACGATGGACCTGCCGATTACTTCCACGCTCAAGTAGTCCCCGGTCGCCGGGACCTCGTCGACGCGGGCGACACATAGCCATTCTCGCTTGAAGATCCGTTCGACTTCCCACTCGTACATTTCTGGTGAGGTGTAAACGCCAGGTGGCAAGGTTTCGCCGGACTCCAGGGTGAGCCCTGCAACGCGGCGAGTTTCGCCCAAGAGATATTTCAGTCGCTCAGACATGTTTACCTGACTCATGTCGTCATCCCTTGTCATCAATTGTCGGAGAGTGCCGGCTCTGGCGCCGCGCCACCGGTGCCGGCCAAGAGTTTGCGCAGTAGGTAGCCGTGGCTGCGGTCGTAGTCGATGATCTGGAAGTTCTCGGCCAGCGCGCGCTGTAACGTCTGCCGTACGGCGTACCGCCATCTGACGGCGAGTTCGGCGTCGATGCGCCGCAGGTGCTCGATGTCCTGAGGTAGCCTGCACGCGATCAATGAGGCGTCATCGCTCCAACGTGGACGAGGTTCTTCATGAGCGCCTCGGTCGAGCACGACCGCCACCGGCACGCCATTGCCGATGTCCAGGTGTTGTGGTGTCCGGATCTCGGCGGGCCTCCATTCGGCCAGAAGGCGATCGCTTCCCCAGCCCGAGTTCACCTGGTCGGACATCTCGCCATAGAAATCCACGAGGTAGCGGCGCGCGCCCGCACGCAACTTGTGAAGGTTGAAGTGCGCATTACGGCTCACCAGCGGATCGAAAGTCCAGCTGATGAGCTCGATGCCGCGGCCGAGGGCCCATGCGCCCTGGTGCAGTTTGAGCGCGAAGCCCACCTGTCGGCTTCGCACTATGGGTACCACCCCGGTGATGTGCGAGTGCAGGTGCACCGCGCCGCCGTGCGGCCGGTCGTCGGCAAGAAACCCCGCGGCTACCCCCACCAGCCTTTCGCCATGGTAGGCGCCGGCGGTGTATGCGCCGCTGAAGCTCAGCGCGCACAGCAACTCCCGAGGCAAGGGGGTATGGCCCAGGCCGGTAGACCACACCTGCGCGAGCAATCTCTCCGCGGCGATGAAGTCAGCGGGGTCGGTCAGTTCACGTACCTCCACGCCGCTTTGCCGTGCGACATCACGGGCACGCCTTTGCGCCACCGCCACCGGTGACGCCTCGGACACGGTCATCACCCGATTCTCCGGTTGGCTCGGAACCCATGGTGCAGGTACCTGGTCCCGTCGGAGAGTTCATAGAAGGTGACCGGTGACCAGGACTGACCGGAACCCCCTCGCACGAAACAGAGACCGTCGGACACCGCCACCATCTCCAGATCGTGAGTGGTGGGCAGCCCGACGGTCGACGCGACATCGGCAGTGTCTGTGCTCTTCATGACCAGGTGTCCGTCGCGCTCGAGTACTTCGATCCGCGTGCCCGTCCTGGCGTACGCTCCCAGGAATCGGCTGTGATCAACCGACCCGGACGGCGGCGTTGGCGGTGAGGTGACCAGCGGCATTCGCACGCCTGCGACCTCGGCCACCGCATCGGCGAAGAGGCGGGTAAGCAGGTCGCGGACGTTGCCGCCATTGGCGAACAGCGCGATGGCAATTCCCTTGTCTGGAAGGAGCCGCAGAAAGGCGGTCTGCCCGATCGTCGCGCCGTCGTGACCGACCACCAGGTTGCCGTCCCAGTCGTCGATCATCCATCCGAGGCCCCATGCCTTGGCCAGATCACTTCGCGCGGGAATCTCCACCTGGGCCGTCTGCATCGCCTTGACACTCGTCGGAGACAGAATGCTTCGCCCGTCGTCCGACGCCCCCGCCATCAGATGCATGCGAGCGAAGGTGAGCAGATCCTCCATCGATGTCGTGATGAGCCCGGAAGGCCCGCAGTTCCGGGGGAGCATCCAGAACGGAGCTGGCCGTTGCCCCTGCTCGCCTGGCAGGTGCCCCACCGCCGCGCGACCGAGAAGCGCCTCTTCTGGAAGCGTGACAGTACGGCGAAGTCCGAGTGGCTTGATGAGATACCGCTTCACCGCAGCGTCCCAGCTCAGACCGGTCAGCACTTCGATGACGCGGCCAGCGATGACGAATCCGGAGTTGCAGTAGGACATGGTTGCACCGAGCGGGTGATCTGCGTCGATCTTCGCCAGATGCTCGACGAACCGGGCGATGCAGTCATCTCCGCGGCCGGTGTCTGCGAACACGTCGCCGCCAAGCCCGCTGGTGTGAGTGAGGAGGTGCCGCAATGTCAGGCTCTTCGTCAACTCTGCGGTGGAGAGCTGAAGATCTGGTAGGACGTCGGCGATCCGGGTGTCCACGTCCACCAGGCCCTCCTCGATGAGGCGCATGAGGACGCTGGTAGTCCAGATCTTGGTAATGGAGCCGACCTGAAAGAGCGAGTCGGTGGTGGTGCGCACACCGGTGTCGCGGTTGAGTACGCCGTACGCCGCTGTGACGATGTCGCTGCGACCGTTGGGAGCAGGCGTGAGTATGCCGAGTACGGCGCCAGGAACGTCACATTCGCGGGCAACTCGCGCGAGCCGATCGCCCCAGTCTGCGGCGGGCCTGCGTTCAGCTGTAGCCATGGTTTGCCGGCCGGCTGCAGCCGGTTCGCTCCGCGTTGTGAGCCACTCGACCAGTCGTGTCTGGTAGTCCAGCCGGTGTGACGGCCGGCCGTCGAGCGTGAACGTGTGGGTGGCGCCGGGGTAGACGACCAGCCGCGTGTCGACACCGAGTTGCCGCAGTGCTGTGAACCATTGTTCCGCCTGGCCGAGCGGGCTGCGATCGTCGGCCTGCCCATGCAGGATGAGTGTCGGCGTGCTCACCTGACGGACGCGGCTGATCGGCGACAGCGATCGGAGTCGCGGTGCGTCCTCCTGCGGCAGGGCACCGAACTCGAATTTTGCCAGCGCTGCACCCATGTCAGAGGTCCCTGCCATGGAGAAGGCGTCACTGACAACTCCACCCGCCACGGCGGCGCGGAACCGCTGGGATCGCGTGGTCAGGTGGCAGGTCATGAAGCCGCCGTAGCTGTATCCGGCGACGCACACCCTGTCGGGATCCGCGAGTCCGGCGTCGATGAGTTGATCGAGGGGCTCGAGCAGATCGCTCTCGTCGGACTCGCCCCAGGCGTGGTTGACCGCACGATAATGGTCGCGACCGTATCCGTCACTGCCGCGCGGGTTGAGCAGGAGCACGTTCCAGCCGGCCGCAGCAAGGACTTGGTGGTAGGCGTGCGCCGGGTCAACGGCTCCGCTCCATGCGTTGTGCGGCCCTCCGTGGATGTCGAGCAGCAACGGTGCGGGTCCAGCGGTGTCAGGAGCGCGCAGCAGCCACCCAGGGACCGTGGTTCCGTCGCTGAGGCTGAAGGCGCGCGGTTCAGGCTCGAAGAGTTCGACATCCGGAAGACTTACGGTTCCGTGCCTCGTGATGGTGCTGGTCGCGCCATCGGCAAGACCAACGACCGCCACCTCTGGATACGCGGTGGGTGTGCTGAGCACGACGGCCGTCTTGCCCCCGGCAGCGCCGACGGACATGCCGGCGATCACCGCATCCCCCAGGGTCAGCGGCACCGGGTCCGCGGCGCCCTTGTCCAGCCGGAACAGGACGGTGTAGCCGGCCGTTCGCGCACAGAAGAGAATTGATCCGTCGGCGAACGCCGGAGCAGCACCGGGGTAGCCGACTCTGCCCGGCATGACGTTGAGGTCGAAGGCGGGCGTCAAGTCAGTAGTTTCGCCATCGGCGATCTCCACCCGCAGGAGGCGGGACGGTGCGCTTTCCACCACCGTGTTGCCGACGACCAGTAGAGCGTGCCCATCGGGGAACCACGTCACGCATTCGACGATGCCGTCCCGGTTCCCAACCCGGCGAGGCGGCCCTTGTTCTTGCAAGGACAGTACGTACGCGGCGGATGCCGTGGCCGGTTCGGCGGCAAGCAGGCTTACCGCGGGGAAGGCGAGCGCATCCCCGCTAGGAGACCAAGCAGGCGTGCCGGCATGCCAGTCCTGATCCGTCACCTGTGTCAGCGAGCCGGTCGCGACCTCGAGCACGTGCACTTGACCGCGCCGATTACCGAAATATCCGACACCGTCGATCTTGAAGCCGAGGTTGTCGACGAGTAGGGGAGAGGAGGGCCCGTCTTCGGCTCCTACAGCCGCGGTGAAGGCGATGCGCGTGCCGTCCGGGCTCCAAACCGGCTTGCCCGCGCCCAGCGGCAGATCGGTCGCCTGGACTGGACCGTCATCGCCGACGGCAACGAGCCAGACTTGCCGGTCCGTTCCGCGACCACGCAGGAACGCCAGACGGGTGCCATCTGGCGACCAGGCGGGGGCCGTGTCATGGGGGCCATGCGTGAGCCGGCGCCGCTCACCCGCGACGGTATCGACAAGCCACAGCTCGCGGCGGTCGCGATCCTCAGTTGCGTCTGGCGTGCTGAGAACGTAGGCGACCGTGGCGGCATCCGGCGAAAGCGCCGGGTCACCAGGACTGCCAAGCGCGAGGATATCGGTCAGGCGGAGGCGTCGAGGAGGCATGACACGATGGTCCGCGCGACGTGATGTCGTGTCTTCGGTGGCCGGTACAACGTTTCGCCACCGATCTATGTTCTGAGCGACAGTCGTGGGGGATACGGGTCTCGACAGCGGCAGCTAGATGATCTCAATGAAAGCTGTCCCTGTTCATCATGTGGTGCGACGCAACCACGATGTGCGGGATCCGTTGGGTCTTCGGACGAAGACTGCCATCTTCCCCACTCACATACTGGTGCCTCTCGCGTCGTTTGGAGGCGTTATGCGGACGGCTGGGATTGTGCTCGGAATGGCGGCCGTAATTGCCGCGTCTGCAGGTTGCAGCGCCGGCGCCGACCGAGGGGGGACGGCCACGGAGACGGTGACGATCGCGGTCAGGGAGGATCCCGGAAGTCTTGATCCTCACAAAACGTCGCGCTCGTCAGCCTTCGAACTGGCACGCTTCGCTTACGACTCGCTCGTACATGTCGATAGCACAGGTAAGGTCGTCTCGGGGCTCGCGAGTACCTGGACTCCGTCGGGGACGTCCCACACCTTCACCCTGAAGAAGGGTGTGACCTGCGCCGATGGGTCGCCGATCACAGCGACACTGGTGGCTGACAACCTGAAGTTCGCCTCGAACCCCGCAAACGGATCGCCACTGCTCGGACTGTCGATCCCGGCAAAGCTCAAGGTCGCCGGTGACGATACGGCAGGCACGGTGACGACAGACACGAAAGCACCGGTCGCCTTCTTCCTGGAGGGCTTGGCCACGGTACCGATCGTGTGTAAGGCGGGCATGTCCGACCGGAACAGCCTGACGGGAAAGACGCTGGGATCCGGCCCGTACGTTCTGACCGCCGCCGTGCCAAATGATCGTTACACCTATCGGCTGCGCGACGGCTACGCCTGGGGGCCGGGCGGTGTTTCGACCCACCACCTACCAAAGACCGTGATCTTCCGGGTAGTGGAGAACGAGACGACGACTGCGAATCTGCTGTTGTCCCGCGACGTCAATATCGGTTCAGTCGCCGGCCCGGATCGCGACCGGCTGAGTACGCAAGGTCTCTTCAGGCACGACGTACGTAACATCGACGGCGAAATCTTCTACAACCAGGCGCCCGGACGGGCGACGGCCGATGAACGAGTCCGCCGCGCGCTGACCATGGCTCTCGACCTCCGCGCGATCGGGAAGGTGCTGACGGGCGGCTACGACTCACAACCCACAGGGATGATCACCCTCGAGCCGCGAGTCTGCACCGCCGACACCGTTACGGGAAATCTTCCGACGCACGATGCCTCGGCAGCCAAGGCCTTGCTGGAGGAGGCCGGATGGAAGGTCGGCGAGCGCGGAGTCCGGCAGAAGGAAGGCAAGAGTCTCTCCCTCGATCTGCTCACCTCGACGGAGCAAAATCGGGCCACAGCCTCCGAACTGGCCATCGAGCAGTGGAAGGCGATCGGCGCCGAGGTGAAGCCGATCCCGAAGATCCCTGCCGAGATCAACGCCACCCTCTTCGACACCGCGGCTTGGGACATCTCCTGGAGTCCCCTGCAAGCCCAACTGCCCAGCCAGCTTGTTCCCTTCTTGTCCGGCCCGCCGCCCAGCAAGGGAGGCACCAATTTCGCGCACCTGGACAACGCCGAGTATGAGAAGGCCGCTGCACAAGCCGGCACGCTACCCGGAGCAGCTGGCTGTGATCTATGGGCGAAAGCTGAGGCCGCACTGATCAAGCACGCTGACGTGGTGCCTTATGTGGGCAAGGTCTACCCCGTATGGGGCCGCGGCTACTCATTCGAGTCGACAGCCTTCGGACTGGTTCCGACCAGCTTGCAGCCGCGGGCGAGCTGATGAGCTCGGCCAGCACCTGGGCCAGGTTTCTCGTACGTCGAATAAGCCGACTTCTGATCTCGGTGTTCGTACTCCTGACAGCCGTCTTCGCGATCATTCACGTGATACCTGGCGATCCTGTTCGCGCAGCACTCGGGCAGACGGCGTCGCCGGAGCTTATCGAGAGCCGCCGTCAATTGCTGGGGCTCGACCAGCCGTTGTGGCAGCAGTACGCAGATTTCCTCTCCGGACTCCTGCGAGGCGATCTCGGGGTGTCGATGGTGAGCGGCCTGCCCGCCGCTGAGGTTGTCGAGCAGCGGCTCGCTCCCACCCTGGAACTGGCTCTGTATGCCTTCCTGCTCATCATGGTGCTGGCTGTGCCGATCGGAATGACGGCGGCCGTCCTCACGCAGCACGGTCGCCGACCCCGCGCCGAACTCGGCTTCAACGGCGCGACGGGAGCGCTCGGCGCCATACCCGACTTTCTGCTGGCAGTTGCGCTGATCGCCGTCTTCGCCGTTCTGCTCGATTGGCTGCCGGCCGCTGCCGGCGCCGGTGCACGCAGCTACGTTCTGCCGGTTCTCGCCCTTTCCATCGGCCCGTTGGCGGTGATCTGCCGTCTGATTCGTGTTGAGACGCTGCGGGTGCTGGGCGAGGACTTCATGCGTACAGCACGGAGCAAGCGGCTGCCCAGCCGATTGCTTTATCTCCGGCACGCCCTGCCGAATCTGCTCACCTCGACATTGACCTGGTCCGGGCTGCTGCTCGGCGGCCTGCTATCGGGCACCGTGCTGGTGGAAAACGTCTTCGCGTGGCCTGGTCTGGGAACCGAACTGGCAAGAGCCGTACCCGCCAAGGACTATCCGATCGTCCAGACTCTGGCACTGGTCTTCGGAGGCGCCGTCTTGCTGATCAATTTCCTGGTCGACGTGCTGATCGTCATGGTCAATCCTCGATCAGCGCTGCGAGAGGGGTGAGGATGGCCAGGCGCACCCGATGGACCAACCTGCTACGCGCGCCATCGGCACTCGCCGCCGTCAGCCTGCTTGCCTTGCTGCTTGCCGTAACTGCACTCGCACCCCAGGTTCTCCAGGACGCGGCGACCGCTCGCGACATCGACGGAATGCGCGCAGGCATGTCCGCGGAGCACTGGCTCGGTACAGATGGTGCCGGGCGAGACGTCCTGGCCAGGGTGCTGGTCGCCACCAGGTTGTCCCTTGGGCTCGCCCTGCTTACCACGTGTCTTGGCGTGGGCCTTGGCGTTCTGGTCGGCTCCGCCCCCGCCGTGCTCGGCCGTCGTGCCGGTCGTCTGCTGATCGCGTTCATTAATGTGATGGTGGCCGTGCCTGGTCTGCTGCTGGCGTTGTTCCTGGCGGTGATTTTCGGTGTGGGCGCGCGTGGCGCCGTACTGGCGCTGGCTCTCGCGATGGCCCCGAGCATCGCCCGCCTCACCCACACCCTCGTCGCGTCGGTGCAGAGGGCCGAGTACGTCGATGCGGCGCGGATGCTCGGTGCAGGAAGGATCCGCATCATCGGCAGGCACATCGTGCCCAATATTGCTGGACCGCTCGTCGTTGCAGCGACAGTCTCTGTCGGCAGCAGCCTGCTGTCTTTCGCCGGGTTGTCGTTCCTCGGCTTCGGCGTCCAACTGCCCGCCTACGATTGGGGACAGTTGCTCAACGAGGGCGTGGATCGCATCTACATCAACCCAGCCGCCGCCCTTGCTCCGGGCTTTGCCATTCTGGTCGCTGGTGTCACCTTCACCATGCTCGGTGAGTTCTGGACGACGACCCTTGGGGCGGCTCCGTCAGGGCACGCGAGGCGCCGTCCCGTCGATCATCGTTCTGTCACCGTCGCCGCCGGCCCGTCGAGTGATGAGGAAAACACGAACTCCCCGGCGTTGCGCGCAGTCAACCTCTCCATCGCGGCCGAGGGGCCCAACGGTCCGGTTCAGCTGGTGCGAAACGTAACGCTGAACCTCGCCCCGGGCGAGATCGTCGGAATGGTCGGCGAGTCAGGATCCGGCAAAAGCCTCACCGCATTGGCGGTAGCTCAGCTACTGTCGCCCCCCTTTCGCGTAACAGCAGAGGTGATGGAGTTCGCGGGGAAGGATCTACGTATTCTCAGAGCGAGCGAGCAACGCCGCCTTCTCGGCGGCCGTCTGGCAATGGTGTTCCAAGACCCGCTTACCGCACTGAACCCAGCGTTGCGCGTCGGACGCCAACTGGCGGAGGTGGCCGAGGTTCACGCACGAGCCGACCGGCGAGTCGCGCACCAACAGGCCGTCGACCGGCTGGCAGCCGTCAAGATCCCGGCGCCCGAACGCAGGGCACGGCAGTACGCCCACGAGTTCTCCGGCGGCATGCGCCAGCGAGCCATCATCGGCATGGGACTGATGGCAGAACCGCGAGTCATCCTGGCCGACGAGCCGACAACCGCACTCGACGTCAGCGTGCAGAAGCAGATCCTCGACCTCATAGCTGACGTTGCGGTTCAGCACGCTGCCGCCGTGATGCTGATCAGCCACGACGTCGCCACCGTCAGCGGGCTGGCATCCCGGATGATCGTCATCTACGCGGGCCGGATCGTTGAGGAGCTGCCGAGTTCAACCCTTTCATCAAGCGCCGCGCACCCGTACACCAGAGCACTTCTCGAGAGCGTGCCCAACCTGGCCACCGATCGATCGCGGCCGCTGCCGACCATTCCCGGCGCTCCCCCCGATCCGCAAGCGATGCCGGCGGGCTGCCCCTTTGCCCCTCGCTGCACCCATGCCGATCAGCGCTGCCGTGAAGAGGAACCCGAACTCGCACCACTTGCACCCGAGCACCGGGTGGCCTGCTGGCAACCACAGCTCGCCGAGGAGCCTTCATGAGTACGGATCTTGACATCCGCGATCTGACCGTGCGGTTCAATGCACTCACCGCCGTCGACTGCGTGAACCTCACCGTACCCGGGGGCACGACCGTCGGCCTTGTCGGCGAGTCGGGATCTGGGAAGTCGACGCTGGCTCGCGCCATCGCCGGACTCCTCCGACCGGAATCAGGTCGTATTCACCTCGGCGGCAAGGACATCACCGGCCAGCGGCTCGGGCACCCTGATCGCAGACGGGTCCAATTGGTCTTCCAAGATCCAGCCGCATCGCTGGATCCACGGATGACTGCCGGATCGGCGGTCAAGCAGGGCCTGCTCAGCAGAACCGATATCCGAAGCCGCCAGCGCACAGCCGAGGCAGATCGCATGCTGCGCCTCGTCGGCCTGGAGGCACGCCTGCATGACTCTCTCCCCAGGGAACTGTCCGGAGGACAGCGGCAGCGGGTCGCGCTGGCGCGGGCACTGGCGGCCAACCCGGATGTGCTGATTGCGGACGAGATAACCTCCGCCCTTGATGCCTCGGTGCAGGGCGGAGTGCTGAACCTTCTCCGGACCCTGCAGGCGGAGCTCGGCCTGACGGTACTGTTCATCTCGCACAATCTGGCTGCGGTGCGATACGTCTCCGACGTCGTAGCCGTCATGTATTGTGGCCAAATCGTCGAGGTGGCACCGGTTGACCGCATAACCACAGCTCCACGGCATCCCTACACCGCGAGCCTCCTTGAGGCGGTACCCACCATTGAAGACCGGCCGTCGCATCGAGTCACAGGGCTGCGCACCGCAGCCGCAACCCTGGCACAGGAACCTGCTGATCCACACCAGCCGCCCTCGGGCTGCCGGTTCCACCCGCGTTGCCCGCGCGGACCTGCCGCTCATCCCGAGCGTGTTGCCTGCCGCGTGTCGGCGCCGACCCGAGACCACAGTACCGGGGCGGCCTGCTTCTTCCCCCTAGCGACGCCGATGGCGCCGATCGACCTGGGAAGGTGATGACTATCGCCGATATCACACCTGAAATGAACCCCAAGCAGCTGACATCGTCATCCCGCAGGGATGTGACGATGGCACGGGTGCTGCGCCATCTCGGCACGACCCTCCTGGACGTGGCGGTCGGCGACCCTCTCTCCGTCGGCACCGTGCACGGCGTCGTGATCTACGATCCGCTGGATCCGCCGCCCATGCCCAAACGGGCGATCGTCCTGGGTGTAGGCGTGGCCGGCGATAAGACCGTGGCGAAAGTCTTGCACGCCATACGTGAGCACGAACCCGCCGGATTGATCATTCGCTCCTCCGATCAGATCGGAGAGAAGACGCGACTCGCGCTGAAAGGCACCGACACAGTCCTGCTTGGTCTTACCCGAGGAGCATCCTGGTCGCAGCTCGCGGCACTGCTGCGAACGCTGCTGGCGGAGGGAGACATCGGTGGACACGATCGCGACGAGGAGGCCGCGATCGGCGCAGGAGACCTGTTCGCCCTGGCTAACGCCGTGAGCTCGATGGTCGGCGCGCCCATCACGATCGAAGATCGAGAGTTCCGGGTCGTGGCGTTCTCGGGACATCAAGATGAGGCCGACGATGCGCGGATCGCGACAGTACTCGACCGGCAGGTGCCGTCCCGATTCACTGAGGCTATGACCGCCAAGGGCGTCTTTCAGCGCCTGTACGAGGGGCATGGCCCGATTTACGTCGACCCCGCTACTCTGCCCGGCAGGGACCTGCGCCTGCCGCGCGTCGCGATCGCAATTCGGGCAGGTGACGAGCTGATCGGATCGATGTGGGCTGTGGTGAAGGGCCCCTTCAGCCTCGAACGCGAACAAGCCTTCGCCGATGCTGCGAACCTGGTAGCCCTGCACATGCTACGAATGCGCGCCGGTGCGGACGCGAAGCGGCGGTTGCACGCCGATTTGGTGTCCACCGTCCTGGAAGGCGGTACTTCGGCGCTGGAAGCCGCTGACAAGCTTGGCCTCAGGCGGAACGCGGCTACCGTGCTCGCCCTCCAACTCGCCGACCCCCCGCTCGCGGCTGGTCCCTCTATGCTGGCGGCGGGAGAGCGGAAGTTGCAGCGGGTAGCCGACGCGCTGTCGCTGCACCTGACAGCCCTGCATACGGGATCGGCGGTCGTCGTTCTAGGCCGCATCGTTTACGCGATAGTCCCGACTCCCCGTGGCCATGGGACGCCAGAGGATTTCGTGCGGACCGCCGAGCAGTTTCTTGAGCGACTCGGTGATCGCCCGAGCGCGAAGATAGGCGTGGGCCGCGTTGTCGAGACGGTATACGAGCTTCCTGATTCGAAGCGGGACGCCGAGCGCGTCCTGCGGGTGCTGCGCTCGACACCTGTCAAGCGACGCGCCGCATGCCTGCGGGACGTACATCTGCAGGCCTTGCTCATAGAACTCGTCCCGAGCTTGAAAGGCGACTCGTGGATCCCGTCGGTCCCCGTGATGAGACTTGTGGAATACGACGCTCAGCATGACGCGCAGCTCACCGAGACGCTGACGGCATGGCTGGACAGCTTCGGCGACGTCGTGAGCGCCGCCCAGGCAATCCACGTGCACCCGAACACCTTCCGCTACCGATTGCGGCGCATCCGGGAGGTCAGCGGCATCGACATGGATAACGCGGAGGCGCGGTTCGCGGCCATGCTTCACCTGCGCCTCCGGGCGATCAGCGACGCCCATTGAGCTCGGCGCCCATCAAGGCCACGAACCGGTCAAGGCCAACGTTCCCACCGCTGATGATGACTCCGGTACGACCACCTGCCGCGCTTGCCCGGCCCGCGAGCAGGGCCGCGACCGCGATAGCACCGCTCGGCTCAGTCACCAGCTTCATGCGGTCGAACAGGAACGCCATCGCCGTGAGGATCTCCGTGTCGTCAACAAGCACAACGTCGTCCAGCAGCGAGCGCATGGCCTCGAAAGTCCACTCGCCCGGCGTGGTGAGCATTTGCCCGTCGGCAATGTGAGGCTGCAGCGGAACCTCGATCCTGCGACCCGCTTCCAACGAGCGCTTGGTAACCGCGGAGGCAGCGGCCTCCACTCCGATTACCCGGCAAGCCGGGAACAGGCGCTTGACTGCGGCGGCGTAGCCGCTGATGCCACCGCCGCCGCCGATCGGCGCAATCAGCTGGTCCAGCTGGTTCACCTCTTCGAGGAGCTCCAGTACCGCCGTCCCAGCACCTGCCGCGATCGTCGGGTGATCGTAGGCCGGCACGAACGGCAGACCTCGTTCAGCGGCGAAGTCCTCCCCCGCAAGCGCCTGCGGCCGCGACAACCGCTCGTACTCCACGATCTCGGCGCCGTAGTGCAGAGTCGCTTCACGCTTGACAGCCGGCGCGTCGTCCGGCATGAGAACGGCTGCACGCAGGCCGAGCTGCTTGGCAGCGAGAGCGACCGCCTGAGCGTGATTGCCGGAGCTCACGGTACAGACCCCTTTTTCGACCTCAGACCTCGGCATTCGGTGCAGGAAGGTGTATGCACCCCTGAACTTGAACGATCCCGAGCGCTGGAAGGACTCGCATTTGAGGAAGACCCGTCCGCCGGCCAGTGAGTCAAGAGTCGTGGACCGCATGACGGGCGTCCGGTGAGCCACTCCCTCAAGAGTGCGTTGTGCGCTGTACAACTCATCCAGCGTCAGGACGGGCGCCCACCGCTGTGCAGTCATGAGGCCGCAACTCTGACTGCCATCGCCGCCGCCGCGGCGTCCTCAAATCCGGTGCCGGTGGAGTCGAACAGAATTGACCTGCCGCGCGCCTTCGCCGCGAGCGCGGAAGGATCAGAGGCGGTCAGCAATTCACCGAGTTCACCGAGCACGTCAGCAGACGCCATCACCCCTCGGCCCACCGCGTGGTGCAGCTCACCGACCGCCAGCGCCTGCTCCAGCAGGTCTGGAACCACCGCGCAACTAGCGGTCAGCTCGCCACTCAGCTCCTGCTTGTACGCGCTGTCAGCCCCAACCGCGGCGACGAAGGACCCTGCCAGGAGGTCACCGGCCTGGAGCAAAGGGGACGAAGAAGGGGTACACGTGGCCACCATGGATGACCGTGCTGCCGCCTGGGCCGAGTCCACCGTCTCGCATGCCATCCCAAGCTCGTCACGAATGCGGGCCGCCAACGCCTGACCCGCGTCTGGTCGCCGCGCCCAGACTCGGACCAACTGCACAGGGCGCACGGCTGTCAGCGCCCGGGCGTGCTGCCAGGCCTGCTCGCCCGCGCCCAGCACACCGAGCGTGTCGGAGTCTTGCGGCGCGAGCAACTTCGCCGCTACCGCGCTTGCGGCGGCGGTTCGCAGCGCGGTAACCGTGCCGGAATGCAAGGCGGCTATCGGTTCGCCGGTGCTGCTGTCGAACAGCAGTAACACCCCTTGTATTGCAGGTCGCTGTGGCGGATTGCCAAAGAACGCACTGTTGGCCTTGACCGCGAAAAAGCCGGAGCTGTGCCCGGCCTTAACATGGAACTCCCCATCTTCGAGATAACTATCGAGCCGCTCCGGACCGGGCAGGACGCCGCTTGCATGCTCACGGAACGATTGCTCAATCGCGTCAATGAGCTCCCACAACGATAGTGCGGCCGTCACTTCGTCGGCCATGAGGACCCGCATGTCCGCATTGTGCCGGACGCTGACGGCGAGAACATCGGTCGGGAGACACAAGGTGTGCACCAGTGATTGTTGTCAACGACCTATGCACTCCTGAGATGCCCGAACAAGCGCTGGGGCGATGAGCAGATCTGCCAGAGCCTACGCAAGGGGCAGGGGAGAGGGTGCTTCAGGTGCAACACACATCCGAGGAGATCGTGCCGTCCGACCACCCCGCCGCCGCCCGGGCCAGCACGAACCCGGCCAGCACGTCAGTCTCCAGCGCCTCCAGTTCCTCTACGGTGGCCGGGGCACGCGCCACCCGAAGATCCTTGCCCACCGCCAAACACCGGCCGCCTCGCCTTCACCATCACAGCAAGACGAACGACCAGGGCGATGAACCTTGAGGTGCCCAGCAGATTCCGGACAGTCGGCTACATAAGCTGACAGAAGTCTGGAAGGGGTAGGTGCGTGACGAGGCGTCGTAGGCAGTTCTCGCCGGAGTTCAAGGATGAGGCCGTCCGCATGGTGCTGGAGGGCGATCGGACGGTCGCGTCGGTGGCGCGCTCGGCCATCGCGTTGTCCCAGCAGACGCCGGTGCGGCCGACCGAGCGGCGGATGTCCAGGCCGGTCAGGAAGCGGCCGAACTCGTCGCTGGTGTAGTTCGAGCCGCGGTCGGTGTGGAACACCGCATTGGGCTGGAGCAGGCCGGTGCCGGCGGCCATCCGGATGGCGTCTTTGACCAGGCTGGTGCGGTAGTGGTCGGCCATCGCCCAGCCCAGCACCGCCTTGCTGCGGCAGTCGATCACGGTGGCCAGGTAGAGGAAGCCCTCCCAGGTGCGGACGTAGGTGATGGCGCCGACCAGCTTGACGCCTGGACGGGCGGCGGTGAAGTCACGACCGACCAGGTCGGGGATGCCACAGAAGTCGCCCTGCACCGTTGTGACGGGCCGGAACGCACGCACCTGAGCCGGGACCAGGCCCTGCTCCCGCATCACGGCGCGCACCAGTTCGGCCGAGCAGTGCTCGCCACGGCGAGCCAGGGCGGCGTGCACCCGCCGGTAGCCGTAGGTCTCGTGCGAGCCGGCGAAGATCTCGGCGACCAGGGCGGCCAGCAGCGCCCGGCGTTGCACGGTGGCCGAGGCCGGCCGCTCACGCCACTCGTAGAAGCCCGAGCGGGACACGCCCAGCCAGGCACATCCGCGCGATCGAGTGACGGGCCTTCTCCGCGTCGATGAGCTCGTACTTGGCGAGCGTCATCGCGTCTCGGACGCGAAGAAGGCGGCTGCTTTTTTCAGGAAGATCAACTTCTCCCGCAGCTCGGCGTTCTCCCGCTCCAGCTCCCGGATCCGCGCCCGCTCCGGCCCCGAGACCGTCGGCCGCTCCTCCTGCGCGCTCGCGATCCGATGCCGGTTCACCCAACTGCCCAGAGTGCTGGCGTTGATGTCGAACTCCCGCGCCACCGACGCGACCGTCCGATCGCCCTCCAACACCATGCGGACGGCTTCTTCCTTGAACTCCAGCGAGAACTGCCTACGACGCCTCGTCACGCACCTACCTCTTCCAGACTTCTGTCAGCTTATGTAGCCGACTATCCGGAATCTGCTAGGCACCTCACGCTGGGTGAGGTCGATCATGAGCTGATCGCGAAGTGGCGGGGCGAGCGCATGCGGTTGGGAGTCGCCCTGAAGCTGTTGCCCCGTGCGGTTCGTGGGCACCTTCCTGACCTCCGACCCACTCCAAGTGCCTTGGCCGGGCGCGGACTGACTGGCGGCCCAACGATGGAACGGCGCGGCGGTCGCCCCTCCGCTTGTGGTGCATGTCCGTGTGGCTCTCACCGTTCCCGGTGGCACCGAGGCGGGGGTGTACAGGTCGTGGTCCCAGTACTGGCTTTGTCTCAACGTGTTGTTGCCCATGGCTTCCCCCGCGACGTAGAGATGGACGGACACCGGCCGGAGCGGTATCAGCGTGCGCGGATGCCGCCGCTCATGGCCGGCGCGGGGGAGTCGATCCGGTGTTCGCTTTGCGGCACGAGCGCGATCATGACCGGACTGGCCAGCATGCCCCGGCACTGACCTTCGTCTGATCTCCCGTCTGCGGATGCACGCGGATCACCCCGCCCTTGTGGCCGAAAGCCTCGTGGTCGGACACCGGATCGAGCCGTTGTGGTCGACGGCGATACCCCACGGGGCGCGGAAGAACTGACTGGCCGACAGCACCGCCTTGTTCCTGGCCGTCGGATCCACCCGGATCACCCGGCCTGTTCCGTAGGCGGAGACGGCGTCGGTGACCAGGATCCGGCCGTCGGGCTCCACGGCCGGCCCGACCAGTCTGCACGCAAGATCGAACTGCGTTCGATCTCGCGGAGCTTCGCGTCCACTGTGTGGCCGATGATGGTCAAGGCGTCGTCTCGCAAGAGATCGCGGTGCTCGACGGGCACATCGTAGTTGTCCACACTGCCCGCCACGTGCTCCTCCCACAGATCGAGCGCCCGGCTCGATGCGGGGCGGTCGAGCGTGGCCGTGAAGTAGAGGAGGTCCCCCTGGAACACCCTCGGCCGCGCCGTCTCCACGAGACGCACGTTGTTCTGGAACACGGCGACGAGCGCCGCAAGCTGGTCGCGGTCAATGAGCTCCGGGTTACCACCGAGGTCGTACATGACGTCGGCGACGATTTCGGCCTCACTGGGTTGCTTGGCGCGCATCACGCTGCTGGGGAACGAGTCGAGCATCGCGAGCAGGCCGACCTCCTCGCCCTTGTCCTGCAGCTCGCTCGCCATGGCGTGCGCCATTGTGCCGCCGAACGACCAGCCGAGAAGGTGGTAGGGACCGGACGGATAGACGGCCCGGATCTGGTCGATGTAGTCCCGTGTCATCTCTTCCAGGCTGTATGGGAGCGGTTCGTTCCCGGTGAGCCCACGCGCTTGCAACGCGTAGAGCGGGCGGTCCGGCTCGATGTACGGCAGAAGCCTGGCGAAGCTCCACCCCATGCCCGTCGCAGGATGGACGCAGAACAGCGGTGGACGACTCCCACCAGGCCGCAGCGTCAGGATCGCCGTCGACGCGGTGGCGGCCCCTTCGAGATCCAGATGCGCGGACAGCGTGGCCACGGTGGGGTGTTCGAACACCTCCCGCAGGGAGAGGTCCACGTCCAGGGCGGATCGAATACGCCCCACGAGCTGCGTCGCCAGCAGCGAGTGCCCGCCAAGCTGGAAAAACCCGTCGTCGATGCCCACGGCCGGCAGATCGAGGACTTCGGCGAACAGGCGGCACAGGACCTCCTCGCGCGTTGAACGCGGACCTCGCGCATCCGCGACGACGATCGCGCCGGGAGCGGGGAGCGCTTGCCGGTCGACCTTCCCGTTCGCGGTCAACGGCAGTTCGTCCAGCTCCACGAACGCCGAAGGCACCATGTAGTCGGGCAGACGCGTCGCGGCGAATTCGCGCAGCCCCGACCAGTCCATGCTGGTGGGGACAACGTAAGCGACAACGCGCTTGTCGCCTGGCCTGGCCTCGCGCACCACGACCACAGCCTGCCGCACTCCGGGGTGTGTGCCGAGCACAGCCTCGATCTCGCCGAGCTCGATGCGGAACCCGCGCACCTTGACCTGGTGGTCGGCGCGGCCGACGAACTCCAACTGTCCGTCGGTCCTCCATCGCACGAGGTCGCCGGTGCGGTACATCCGGCTTCCTGGCAAGCCGAACGGATCTGCCACGAACCGCGACGCCGTGAGGTCCGCCCGGTTCACGTAGCCGCGCCCGAGTCCGAGGCCCGCGATGTACAGCTCGCCGGTGGCGCCCACGGGTAGCGGGCCCAGACGCTCGTCCAGCACATACGCCCGGACGTTGGGCAGCGGGCGGCCGAGCGGTGCCGCGGCCTCGCCCTCGAGTGGTCCGCTCAACGTGACATAGATGGTGGTCTCGGTCGGACCGTAGGCGTTGAACAGGCTACGCCCCGGCGACCAGCGAGCGAGCGCCTCCGGCGGGCACGCCTCACCACCGACCAACACCGTGCGCAGAGCCGGCAGGGGCGTGACAGGCATCCCCGGCAGCACGGCGGCGGGGATGAGGGCGTGGGTGATCTCCTCGTCCCGGAGGAAGTCAACCAGCTCCACACCCGCCAGCCGCTCGGCCGGCGGCAGCACCAGCGTTCCGCCGGCCAGCAGAGCCATGAAGGTCTCCGCCACGGCCGGGTCGAAATGGGGCGAGGTGTACTGCAGGACCCGGTCGCCCGGCAGCGTGCCGTAGGTGGAGGTGTGGTTGACGACGGCCGCGTGCGGGATCGCCGCGCCCTTGGGCTTGCCGGTCGAGCCGGAGGTGTAGATGACATAGGCGAGATTCGATCCGGTCAGCGGCGCGGTGCGATCCGAGTCTGTCGGATCGGTGATGGGCTGCCGGCCGAGCGCGGTGCGCAGGTGTGCCAGTCGGATGTGGGCCAGGTGGGGGCCGATGGTGGTGTCGGTGGTTATGACGAACGTGGGGCGTGCGTCGTCGAGTATGTGGGTGATGCGGTCGGTTGGGTGTTCGGGATCGATGGGCAGGTAGGCGGCTCCGGTTTTGAGTACGGCGAGGAGCGCTGTGATCATGTCGATGCCGCGTGGCAGGGCCAGGGCGATGATGTCTTCGGGTCCGGTGCCGGTGGAGATGAGGTGGTGGGCGAGTTGGTTGGCGCGGGTGTTGAGTTCGGCGTAGGTCAGTTGGGTGTCGTCGAGAATGATCGCGATGTTGTCGGGGGTGCGGGCTGCTTGTGCTTGGAACAGGTCCGGGAGGGTGGCATCCGGTACGGGGGCGGCGGTGTCGTTCCAGGTGGTGAGGACCTGTTCGCGTTCCTTGGGGGATAGCAGGTCGATGTCGCCGATCGGTTGCTCTGGGTGGGCGGTCGCCGCTTCGAGGATGCGGATCAGCCGGGTGGCGAGCGTTTCCACACTCTCCCGGTCGAACAGGTCCGTCGCGTAATTGACCACGCCGTGGATGCCGTCGAGCGCCCCTTCCACCGTATGGCATTCGGTGAGACTGAACGTCAGGTCGAACGGCGCGGTGGGGATGTCCACCGGCTCAAGCTCGATCTCAAGGTCGCCGATGGCGAACGCGCCTCGGCCGGTGCTCTGGAGCGCCAGCATGACTTGGAAGAGGGGGTGTCGGGCCATGGATCTGGTGGGGTTGAGGAGTTCGACGAGTTGGTCGAAGGGGAGGTCTTGGTGGTCGTAGGCGGTGAGGTTGGTGTGGCGTATGCGGTGCAGGAGTTGGTGGAAGGTGGGGTTGGCGCTGGTGTCGGTGCGTAGGACGAGGGTGTTGACGAAGAATCCGATGAGGTGGTCGAGTGTGTGGTCGGTTCGTCCGGCGATGGGGGTGCCGAGGGGGATGTCGGTGCCTGCGCCGAGTCGGGTGAGCAGGGTGGCGGTGGCGGCTTGCAGGATCATGAACAGGCTGGTGTTGGTGGTGCGGGCCAGTTCGTGCAGGTGGTGGTGCAGGGTTGGGGGGATGTGGAAGGTGTGGGTGGCGCCGTGGTGGCTGGCGGTGGGGGGCCGGGGC